>CAYXPO010001020.1:0-1503 GCA_964466925.1 uncultured Nitrospirales bacterium | reverse complement strand
GTGGGCGATGTCTTTTTGTGCGGCAAGACCTACGGCCATGTCCGCAGCATGACCAATTCCCGCGGCAAAATCCTGATGGAAGCCGGACCCTCGACGCCGGTGCTCGTGACCGGATTCAACAGCTTGGCCGATGCGGGCGACATTTTTGTGGTTACCCAGGATGAACGCACCGCCCGGGGCGTGGCGGAACAACGCCTGGCCTTGAGCAAGCAGAAACGCGGCCCCGCCCAGCACATCACCCTCGAGGATTTCCATGCGCGCATGCTCGCGGGCGAGCAGAAAACCCTGAACGTCATCATCAAAGCGGACGTGCAGGGCTCCGTGGATGTGCTTCAATCCAGCCTCGCCAAACTGGGCAATGAAGAAGTCAGCATTCAGATTGTGCACGGCGGCGTCGGCGGGGTGAACGAATCGGACATCCTGCTGGCCAGCGCCAGCGACTCGGTCATCATCGGATTCCACGTGACCGCCAATGCCCGCGCGATGAAACTCGCCGAGCACGAAGGCGTGGAAATTCGCACCTACCGCGTGATTTACGAAGCCATTGACGAAATCAAGCACGCCTTGGAAGGGCTGTTGGCCCCCGAATCGAAAGAAGTCGTCGCGGGGCATGCCGAAGTGCGCCAAATCTTCCGATCTTCCGCCCTCGGCACCATCGCCGGGTGCTTCCAATTGGACGGCGAAACCCAGCGCGGCGCACAGGCGCGGCTCATTCGCGACGATATTGTGCTGCATGACGGACGGATTGGTTCCGTGCGCCGGGGCAAGGACGACGTCCGCTCCGTGCTCGCGGGATTCGAATGCGGGATCAAGCTCGAAAAATACGACGACGTTCAGGTGGGCGATATTATTGAAACCTACCGGATGGAACAGGTGGCCAAGACCTTAAGCTAGGATCACCCCCCCGTGACCATCGGCGTGCTGCAAATGGACTTTCTGATTCCGGGCGCGCGTTCCCTCAAGGAAAAGCGCCGTGTAATCAACAGTCTGAAACAGCAGTTGGGCAACCGTTACAATTGCTCCGTGGCCGAAACCGGTTTCCTGGAACTGTGGGGACGCGCCCAACTGACCGCGTGCGTGGTCTCCAATGAAAGCCGTCACGCCAACGATCAACTAAACGAAATCGCGCGGTTCTCCGCCAACAAACCGGGCGCGGAGCTGCTCGGCTACCGGATTGAGATGTTATGAGTCAAACAGGACGTTCACAACGCGTCGCGGAACTGATCCGCGAGGAAATCGCCAAACTGATCATGCGGGGCTTGAAAGACCCCCGCATCGGATTCATCTCCGTCATGGGCGTCCGCATGTCCTCCGATTTGCGCTACGCCAACGTGTATGTGAGCCTTTACGGTTCCGAAAGCGAAAAAAAAGGCTCTCTGGCGGGATTGCGGCATTCCGCCGGCTGGATTCGCCGTGAAATCGGAAAATTTCTCCGCATGCGCTACACCCCGGAAATCCGCTTCTTCCCCGATGATTCCCTCGATGAGGTCTACCACCTCGAAC
>CAYXPO010001019.1:0-1506 GCA_964466925.1 uncultured Nitrospirales bacterium | reverse complement strand
GGGGTAAATGTAAGGTTCGCCGATGGACTTCTTATAGGAGAACGCGGCAATGGTTTTTACTTGCCCGACCAGCCGTTTGATGTTCAGCATGATGTGCTGTTCGTCTTCGGCGTCGTAGGGATAGAAGGCCGACATTGAGGCGACCATGGACCCCAGAATGTTCATGGGGTGGGCCGTGGGTGGAAAATGTTCGAAAAACTGTATCTGGGTTTCATGGACAAAGCTGTGCCGGGTCATGTCACTGCGCCACTGGAGAAATTCTTTTTCCTCCGGCAGCCGCCCAAACAACAGCAGATACGCCGCGGCCGAGAATGGGACCTTTCCCGCCAATTCCTCGATGGGATATCCCCGGTAGCGTAAAATGCCCTTGTCACCATCAATAAAGGTTATGGCGCTTTTACAGGAGCCCGTATTGACATAGCCGGGGTCGTAGGTAATGGCGGCCGACTTGTCTCGTAACTTCTGGATATCAACGGCGACTTCATTTTCCGTGCCTTCAAATACGGGCAATTCATAGGTTTGACCTCTTAGGGTCAGGGTGGCGGTTTCTTTGGTTTCTTCGGCCATAACGTTCATCCTTTTCCTGCGCCGCCTGCCTCGGCGTTGTTTCAACCCAAGTAGTCCTCCGTACTGTGGACCGTAAAGAAGAAGTATATCAAAAATACACGCGATAGGTCATCCCGCATTCCCGGAAACGGGAAAGATGCCTTTATAGAGCAGAATTTATGCATAGTGTCCGGCCCGGGAACCTGGATTCCACCCGGAGGGATGGAGTATGGTGAGGGAGCATAAACACGGAAAGAGGCTGGTGGTTGTATGCGATATAAAGCGTATGAAAGCGGGTGTAAATGCAAGTCGTGCGGGAACATGGACCGGCGGTCCTTTCTTAAAACCACCGTGGCGGCGGCGGGGGTCTTGGCGTCCCTCCCTTCTCCTGCGGTTCCCGAAGTGGAAAAGGAGGCGCTGGCCCAATGGACCCGTCAATTGTATGAAAAGGGTAACCGCTGTATATACCGTGGTGAAGCCTTGAAAGAGATTGCCATGCCCCTGGGTGGGATTGGCGCGGGACAGGTGTATCTCACCGGGAAAGGCCGGCTGGACCGTTGGCAGATTTTCAATAACTTTAACACCAACGCCCATGCGATGGGCGCCCATTTCGGTATTTGGACCTGCGCGCAAGGCCAAACGCCTGTGGCGCGTCTATTACAAGAAGGCGGCCGCGACGGGATTCCAGGGATGCCGTCCGTGGCTTTTTGCGGGGAATACCCTTTTGCCTGGGTGGATTATGAAAATGGCGATTCGGGGCTGCCGGTTCAGGTGCGCCTAGAAGCCTATTCCCCGTTTGTCCCCCTCGATGCCGAAGATTCCGGATTGCCCGCCGTGGTGTTTCGATTCACCGTGACGAATCCCCAATCCGTCCCGGTGTCCGCTTCGTTGCTGGCCACACAACCCAATCTGGTGGGCTAGGACGGCTATGCCCCCCTGGACGGCCTGTCCTTTGAAGAA
>CAYXPO010001018.1:238-1513 GCA_964466925.1 uncultured Nitrospirales bacterium | reverse complement strand
ACTTTCTCCATGACGCGGCACGAGGATTTTCTTCACGCCGCGTTCTTCATGGCCGGCTTTCAGGGCGCTAAGTGCTTCGGTTTCGCCGTGGGCCAGGAGCACTTTTTCAGCGCGGTCCTTGAACCGCGCACCAAACTCAATCAATTCAGATCGGCCCGCATGCGCGCTGAATTCGTTCATAATCTTAACTTGCGCATTGAGTTCGCGCGGCACGCCGAAAATCTTGATTGTCCGGTTCCGGTCCACAATGCGCCGGCCCAGGGTATGCTCCGCCTGGAATCCCACAATCAGGATGGTGTTGTTCGGGTCCTCGCAATTATTCCGCAAATGGTGCAGGATGCGGCCATATTCGCACATGCCGGAGGCGGAAATGATAATGGCCGGGCCTTTTAGCTGGTTCAGCGTCATGGACTCTTCCTGGCTGCGGATGTAGCGGATATTGGTCAATTCAAAGGGGTCCCCGGCCTCGCGCATCACGGCGCGGAATTCATCGTCAAAGCCTTCGGTGTGCAGCCGGAAAATTTCCGTGATATTCACCGTCAGAGGACTGTCCACGTACACCGGCATCTTGGGGATGGCGTTGGCGGCCTGCAACCGTTTCAACGCGTAGATCACTTCCTGGGCGCGTTCCAGGGCGAACGACGGGATAATCATCTTGCCGCCCCGCTGATAGGTCTCCTTCACAAATCCCGCGAACCGTTCATCGGCCGCCTCAATCGGGCGGTGATCCCGGTTGCCGTACGTGCTTTCCATGAGCACCGCGTCCGCATCATGCGGCTCCCACGGATCCACCAGAATCGGCATGTTCTTCCGTCCGATATCGCCGCTGAAAATAAAGCGGCGCCAATTTCCGCCTTCCTGATATTCCAATTCCACCATGGCCGACCCCAGCACATGTCCCGCATCGTGAAATGTAACAAACACATTGGGGGTGAGCGGCATCCGTGTTTCATACGGGACGGAGACGAAATGCCGCATGATTTCCTGGACGTCTTCCGTGGAATACAGCGGAGGCACAAACGTCATTTGCTTTTTCGTCAGCCATTCGGCATCGCGTTCCTGAATATGCGCGCTGTCCATAAGCATAATCGCGCACAGATCGCGCGTGGCCGGCGTGCAATACACGGTTCCCCGGTACCCCTGCTTGGCCAGCATCGGCAGCAGGCCGCTGTGGTCAATGTGCGCATGGCTGAGCACCACGGCATGCAGCATGCGCGGTTCAAAACCGAAATTCCGGTTCTTCCGGCTCGACTCTTCGCGGCGGCCCTGGAACAG
>CAYXPO010001018.1:0-228 GCA_964466925.1 uncultured Nitrospirales bacterium | reverse complement strand
CCCGCAGTCGAGCAAAATGCGCGCGCCATTGATTTCCACCAAATGTTTGCTTCCGGTGACTTCTTCCGCGCCACCAAACGATGTGAGTTTCATGCGGCAGACTCCCTTGGCCGAATTTTCGACGGATTTTCATTGAACGCGGCGACGCAACGCTCCACCAACCGGCGGGGATCTTCATCGAAGATGATGCGCGATCCCGTGGATTTCTGGATCACCGGGAGGAAATCA
>CAYXPO010001017.1:0-1514 GCA_964466925.1 uncultured Nitrospirales bacterium | reverse complement strand
AGCGCCTCGCAGTTGGCGAATTCCGTGTACGCGACGTCGGCGCCCTGTTCTCTGCACAGGCGGCGGAAGGGCGGGTCGGAGATGTCGTCCATGGGCGCGAGGCACAAGGGCCGGTCTATTTCGTACGTACCGAAACGCATGGCAGGGTTACTCGGGCTGGTAGAGTTCCGCGCCGCGCCGCCGGAATTCGTCTGATTTTTCCCGCATGCCCCGTGCCACCGCATCCGCCTCCTGATTTTGGGCCGCTTCGCGCACCTGCTGGGTGATTTCCATGGCGCAGAACTTCGGGCCGCACATCGAGCAGAAATGAGCGAGACGCGCGCCGGTGGCGGGGAGGGTTTCATCATGAAACTCCGGTGCGCGCAATGGATCAATGGCGAGGTTGAATTGATCCTGCCACCGGAATTCAAAGCGTGCCTTGCTCATGGCATTGTCGTGGATTTGCGCGCCGGGGTGGCCTTTCGCCAAGTCGGCGGCGTGGGCGGCGATTTTGTACGCAATCACGCCTTCCCGGACATCGTTCTTGTTCGGCAGGCCGAGATGCTCCTTGGGGGTCACATAGCAGAGCATGGCCGCCCCATACCAGCCGATCATGGCGGCCCCGATGGCGGACGACAGGTGATCGTAGCCGGGGGAAATATCACAGACGAGCGGCCCCAGCGTGTAAAACGGCGCTTCATGGCACCATTCCAACTGCTTTTCCATGTTTTCCTTGATCATATGCATGGGCACGTGGCCGGGGCCTTCGTTAATCACCTGGACCCCGAAATCCCAGGCACGCTTGGTCAAATCGCCCTGGACCTTCAGCTCGCCCAATTGCGCTTCGTCATTGGCGTCATGAATCGAGCCGGGCCGCAACCCGTCGCCGATGGACACCGCAATATCGTAGGCGGCAAGAATTTCGCACATCTCATCCCAGTGCGTATAGAGGAAATTCTCCTGGTGATGGGCGAGGCACCATTTGGCCATGATTGAACCGCCCCGGCTGACAATACCGGTCATACGGTGCGCCGTGAGGGGGATGAACCGCAAGAGTACGCCCGCATGAATGGTGTAATAATCCACCCCCTGCTCGGCCTGCTCGATCAGCGTGTCGCGGAAGATTTCCCAGGTGAGGTTTTCGGGGCGGCCCTCCACTTTTTCAAGGGCCTGATAAATGGGCACGGTGCCGATGGGCACCGGGGAGTTGCGGATAATCCATTCGCGGGTTTCGTGGATGTTCGTGCCGGTGCTCAGGTCCATGACGGTGTCCGCGCCCCAGCGAATGGCCCAGACCATCTTCTCCACTTCTTCCTCGATGGAACTGCCGAGGGCGGAGTTGCCGATGTTCGCGTTAATCTTCACCAGGAAATTGCGCCCGATGATCATGGGCTCCACCTCGGGGTGGTTGATGTTGGCGGGGATAATGGCGCGGCCCCGGGCCACTTCGTCCCGGACGAATTCGGGGGTAATGACAGGGCACCCTCTCCGTAAACACCAATCCCCTCCTCGGGGACTGGAACGTGAACCACTAC
>CAYXPO010001016.1:0-1517 GCA_964466925.1 uncultured Nitrospirales bacterium | reverse complement strand
ATGCTCCAGCCCGTGTATTCACAGGTCATGGGGTCTGAGGCCTCATTCCAGTTCCCGACGGCATCCTGGGCCACGCCGGCGGGAATCCATGCCTTGACTTCGCCCGGATTGAAGGAGATGAAATCAAAGCCGTAATTGGCTTCTATCCCCTGGAAATAGGCGATGCCTCCATTTTCCGTGGCGACATCCGAGACTCCCAAACCAAACACCGGTTCACTCGCCTCCACCACGACTTGGAATGGATTCGCCTTCGTGGGGCATTTTATTTCCGCGCGCACCGTGAACCGGGGCGCGACATGATCAATCCAGTAGGTGGCGCCGCCTTCAAAACCGCCATTGCCTTCCCCCGGACCGCCAAAGGGATTTTTCGATTCGTCCAGGATGGAATCGTTATCGAGTATGCGGAGACCCAGAGCGCCTTCGCCCGTTCCCGTGGACACCGTCACGGTATAGGTCTTTCCTTTTCCCCGCACGTCCAATATCCGGGCGCCGGTAAGCGTGGCATCCGCTTCCACGGCAAAATCCGTGGCATCCACCCCCGTCACCCGTTCATCAAAGGTGACCATGAAGTTGACCACGGAGGCATTCGTGGGGCTTTCCTCCGGCGCCTCAATGGAAACCACTTGGGGCGGGGTGACATCGGGGACATACGGATGGAGCAGCCAGTCCATATAATATTGCTGGATGCAGTTTAATACGAGGCACCGGTATCCTTGGGGATTCAAGTGAATGCCGTCAATGCCGCCCGCGCTCACATTCATCGCATCGGGCGAATTGGGATACGAAGGATAGCCGCCGGGGTAGGGCCACCAATCCGTCGCGGCGGAACCCGGAAACGGCGCCACCAGGGGCGGAAGGCCCGCCGTCCGGTAGCCAAACGCATACTGGCACAAGCCGAAATTCTGAATGTACTGGCACCGCGGCTGGGTGTTCAACGCAATGTCCAGTTTTTCCCGGCCCAGTTCGATGAACGCGCCATTCACTTGGGCCGGCGATGGAAATCCAAGGTACATCCACGACATCAGCATGGAAAGATTCCAGCCGTGCCAGCCCGGGTCCATGCCGAAGAGCAGTTCTTCCCACCATTCCACATCCGGGGCCATCAGGGAATCCCACAGATTGAGGTAATCATAATCCACAATCAACACGCGAATGTTCGGACGCACTTCCAGGATGTTGTTCACCACCGTCTGAATGTCCGCCTTGATTTTTTGCCACAGGGCCTGCCGCTGGCCGGCGGTCAGGCTCGTGTGATATTGCATCAGGAAGTCTATGCCCCCCGTGCTTAAATGCACCGTGTCTATCGTCGGATAGGCCAGCAGCATGGTTTTGATCACATCACTCATGTGCGGCTGCGCCCACAACATCGCGGGTGTACCCCCAATCGCCGTCACGGATCCTTCTTCCTCGAAAGCGCCAAGGCCCGTGGCTGCAAGCGTGTCCCGGACGATCCGATCCTTCCAGAGAAACTGCGCCCAACTGTCGCCCACCAGTAAAATTCGTTTTACGCCCGCGTC
>CAYXPO010001015.1:0-1521 GCA_964466925.1 uncultured Nitrospirales bacterium | reverse complement strand
TAAATGAAAGGATGCTCAGGGCATGATATTGGATACCCCGCGATTTATCGCGGGGCAGTTCATTTCAGGAATCCGATCTTGCCGCGCTTTTCACCCGTTGTCCCCTTGATGACGTACAGGTAAATCCCGCTGGCGACGGTTCGTCCGCGTTCGTTGTCCACATTCCAAACGATGCGGTCCGTGTTGTCGTTCTTGGTGATGGTCTTCACCAGCTTCCCGTCCAGGGTGTAGAGGCGCAGGGTGACGGTTTGGTCCGGGATGAACAGGAAGGTGAAGGACTTATTCGCCGATTCGTCCCATTTGAGCGGGTTGGGATATCCCACCACGTCGGTCCAGGTGGAGGGGCGGATCGTCACAGCCGTGGAATCCACGGGCGTGGGTTCGCTGCTGGTGGACAAAGTCAGGGCATAGGTGCCCACGGCCGAGGGATTCCGGATTTGGCTGGTGGAGAGGATGACGATGTCCACGGCCCCGCTCTGGGCGATGGTCACCGGCACGGTCAAGGTCAGGGTCTGGCCGGAAATCGCCGGAACGGCGGTAAGCGCGGTATTGTTCACCAGAATGTTCTCGGCGGCGATCGCCGACGGCAGCGCGAATTCCGCGGGGAAGACGATGTCAATGCTGCTGACGCCCGTGGTCAGGCCTCCCAGGGCGCCCGTATTGAAGGTGATGTGGTAACGGGCATAGGAGTTGATGAACGCGGGTGACAGTTCAAGCACCGGCTGGGTGATCCGGGTGGAGGTGGAAGGCGCGATGGTGTAGGGATTCGAGGTAATCGGCGTGTTTTCGATGGTGGTATACGCCTGGAGGGTGTAATCCCCGGGTAGGGAGGGATTGTAGATGCCGATTCCCGTGCGGAAGATGATGGTAATGGTTTTGTCCGGCGCGCCGGCCGCCATATCAATGGGGGAGCGGATGTCGAAACCATTGGTGATCTTGGCGACCGCGGTCGCGGGCGTGCCATTGACCGTGATCAGGCTGGGATTCGGGATGCTCAGGGGCAGGGTGGTGGCGTTGTTGAACACGACATAGATATGGTCCACGCCTGCGTCCAGGCTGCCGGACGTGCCCAGACGGAAGACCACGGTGTATTCGGCGTTGGCGCCGAGCGCATTGGGGTTGGGCGTGACATCGGCCGCGGAGATCTGGCTGTCCGCGGTGATGACGTAGAAGTTGGAAGGCACGGGCGTGGGTTCGGCGTCCGTGTGCACGTCATCCAGACGCGCGCCGCCCTGGCCGGGATTGCGGATCAGGGCCGCGGTGGTGAACACCAGGGAGACCGCGCCGTTGTTCGCGATGTTGACTCCGGGCGGCACCAGGACGTGGACGAAGTTGCCCGCGGCGTAGTGCGTGCCAGTATTGCCCGTGCCGTTGACCGTGATCGAACCGGCCGGGATGCCGGAGGGGAAGGTCGTGCCGGCCGGGAAGAGCACGGAAATGGTGTTGCCGCCGGCCAGCCGGCCGTGCGCGCCCACCGAGAAGGAAATGGCGTACTCGGCGATTTCCCCGGCCCGCGAGGGA
>CAYXPO010001014.1:0-1525 GCA_964466925.1 uncultured Nitrospirales bacterium | reverse complement strand
GGGCGTAGCGATGCGGAACTCATGGAACGGATTCGCGCGATCAAGGCACGCGAGAGGGATCGGTTGACGATTCTGGGCCACCACTATCAGATCCGTCCGGTGGTGGAAGTGTCCGATTTTCTGGGCGATTCGTTTAAGTTGTGCCGGGATGCGGCGGAGGCCCGAGCGGAACATATTGTGTTTTGTGGCGTGCGGTTTATGGCCGAGAGCGCGCGGGCGCTGGCCCGGCCCGACCAGGTGGTCCAGCATCCGGACCCGACGGCGGGGTGTCCGATGGCCGACATGGCCAACCTGGCGCAGGTCGAGGAAGCGTGGCAGACGTTGCATGCCGCCCAGCCGGGACGGAAGATTGTTCCGGTCACGTACATGAATTCGAATCTGGACCTGAAGGCCTTCTGCGGGCGTAACGGCGGGGTGGTCTGTACGTCGTCGAACGCGGAAAAGGTGCTGAAATGGGCCTACTCACAGGGTGATCGGGTACTGTTCTTTCCCGATGAGCATCTGGGGCGCAACACGGCGTACCAAATGGGGATGACGCCGGAGGATGTGGCGGTGTGGGATCGGTTCGGTGGGGCCAAACAGGCCGAGAACCAGTCGTTGGCTCAAGCGAGACTGGTGGTGTGGAAGGGCTTTTGTCATGTCCACACCTATTTTACCGTCGAACAGATCCGGGCGGCGCGCGCTCAGTATCCGGGCGTGTTTGTCATGGTGCATCCGGAGTGCCCGCGCGAGGTGGTGGCGGCGAGCGACGCCGCCGGCTCGACCGAGGCGATCGTGCGGCGGGTGCGCGAAGCGCAGGCGGGCGAGACGGTGTGCGTGGGGACGGAATTGAATCTGGTGTCGCGGTTGGCCCAGGAGTATCCCGGCGTGCGCGTGGTCCCGCTGGCGCCGTCTGTGTGTCCGAACATGTCGAAGATCACGCTGCCGAAATTGTTATGGACGCTGGAGCATCTGGGCGAAACGGATGTGGTGGAAGTGAATGACGCGGTGGCCGGGCAAGCGCGGGAAGCCCTGAATCGCATGCTGGAACTGGCGGGTTGAAATCGGAACGTCCGAAAAGAGGGGGTTTGGCATGAGCACGATCCTGGACGCATTACGCAAGGCGCGGAACACTTCCCCCGAGGCGGTGGTGATGGATGAGGAAAAGGTCCTGACCCAGCGGGTCGAGGAGTGTCCTCCCCTGGTTTCGGAAGCGCCCCGCGAGCAGTTGCAACTCATGAAAGCCGTTTTGGCGTTTGCCGCTTTGGTCATTGTTTCCATGTGCGTGGTGTTGATGTTCCTGCTGGCAAAGACGTTGAGTCCACGAATGCCGGTTGCGGATGGCGAAGAAAAAGGGGCGCAGATGGCGGCTGTGGCGTCTCCCCCGGTCGCGGGGAGTGGGCCTGTTTCCCAGACCTCGTCCGTTCCCCCGCCTGTTGCCGGGCCAGACCGGGAACCGGAACCCGTGCGAGCGGATGTCGAGGTGAAATCGCCGGGAGCGGTACCGCCGCCCACATTTCCCAAAGCGGTGGGAGAGAGCGAGGCG
>CAYXPO010001013.1:0-1530 GCA_964466925.1 uncultured Nitrospirales bacterium | reverse complement strand
TGCTCATCCTCGGGCTGACGGGCTGGCTGTACGAATACAGCAGCAACCAGAACGTGATTCAGAAATATGTATCCGCGAAAAATCCGCGCGAGGCCACAAAATCCATCTGGATATGCTGCTTCCTCAGCGTGCCCACCTGGGCCTTTTTCATGTTCCTCGGCACCAGCCTCTACGTCTACTTCAAACAGCATCCCGACCCGCAGGCCCTGGCCATTCTCACCGGAGCCAACAACGCCAAGGCCGAATCCATCCTGCCGTACTTCTGCGTGCGCGCCATACCCACCGGTCTGGCGGGGCTGGTGATCACCGGCGTGCTTTCCGCCGCCATGTCCGCCTCCTCCTCCAGCATCAGTTCCATTTCCGCCGTCAGCGTCACGGATATCTACCGCCGTCACTTGGTGAAGAACAAATCCGAACGGCATTATGTGCGGGCGGCCCGGCTGATTTCCGCCGCCAGTTGCCTGATCATGATGGGCGGCGCCACATTGTTTCTAACCATGAGCAAACTCACCCTCCAGGACACCGGCACCAAGCTGGCCGCGCTGATCAGCGGCGGCATCCTCGGCATTTACATGCTCGGCTTCCTTACCCGCCGCGGGAACGGCCGGTCCGTGGCCGCCGGCATCGTGTGCACGGTGCTCTTTTCCGCCTACATGGCCGTGCTGCAAATGAACTGGATCACCAAGGAATGGTTCATGAACACCTGCGGCCTGCCCGAGGGTCTTTCTGCGTTTCTCAGCCACCCCATCCACGTTTACTATGCCGGCCTGTTCGGCCATATCCTCATGTTTTTGATCATTTTCTTTGCCGCGAGCCTGTTTGAAAAGGAAAAACGCGACCTGACCAATCTCACCATCTGGACCACCAAGCCCATGCCTGAGGAAGAATAACCGGCGCGGGATCGCGGGCGGGCGGCAACCACCGAAAACGTCCTGGACCGTTTTCCCGGAGGAAGGAAAATGGCACGTCCCCCGCTATTGCATCAGAGGCGCACCCGTTTGGGCGTCCAGAACAACGGTGCTCCAGGGAGGCAGGCCGAGCGAAACAGAATGTCCGTTTCGCAGCCGGATCACACGCGGCCCTCCGGTCTCCGTGTGAATCCAGGCCACCCCTTCACTGGCGTGAAAGGCGTCGTTTTTTTCGTTGTATATATGCGCTCCGCCGCACCGGAATAATTCCCGCAAAAAAGCCGGATTTTTAAGGGGCAGGGCCGCATACCACACACTTACGCCATCCACCGTCTTGCGCGCCAAAGCAACCTCGCGCGACCCGCCATAGTACCCCACCGTTTCCGCCGCCGCATCCGCCACGTGAAACGTGGGCGCGGTCCAGGCGTCTTGAATGGTGGTGTTGATGCGGGTTTCCGGAAATCCGGCCCCCATGCTTCCTTCCCGCAACAATAATTGGGGCGGCAATGCGATTGCGGACTTCTCGATGCGCATCCCGGTGATCTCGGAAATCCGGTCCGTGCTGAGGGTGGTTCCGTCCGTATACCCCGGCGCGTATACCCACACCACAGTGCGGCCGGGG
>CAYXPO010001012.1:0-1540 GCA_964466925.1 uncultured Nitrospirales bacterium | reverse complement strand
GCTCGTTTACTGCTCGGGCCGCGACGGTTTGATAGAAGGAGAGCTGCACGCGCCCTTCAGCCTGCGCGCCTATCAGGAGGATGTTGTTTTTTCGGGCAAGAATGGCGCGGCGATCGACAGCTATTCCTATACCAACCAGGAGGCGGACATCTCCATGGCCCGCATCCCCGATGGCGCAGGCGATTTTCAGGCAACCTCGCAGCCCACGCCCGGTTATCCCAATACGGAGGATGGATTTGCATCGCATATGCGCGCCAACCCCCTCCCCAAGGGGGATGTGATACTTTCCGAGGCTATGTGCAACAATGTTTCTTCCCTAACGGTGGACGCACTTTCTCCTGACTGGATAGAACTTTACAACCGATCCTCTTCCCCCGTCAGCCTGGGCGGCTATGCGCTTTCGGACAGCCCCTCCAATCCCGCGAAATGGGTGTTCCCCGAAATGACGCTCCAGCCCGGGGAATATAAACTGGTATTGGCTACCGGGGGAAATATCAAAGATACGCAAAAAAAAAATCTGGAAACCAACTTTTCTCTGTCAGCCGACGGGGAAGTTCTGTTGCTGTTCTCGCCTGAAGGCGAACTGCTAGATAAATTGCAGATTAAAAACGCCGGCCCGGACATCAGCTATGGCCGGACAGGAGAGAGCCTTTTTTATTTTGACCGGCCTACGCCGGGCGAGGCCAATGAAGGAGGCTATCCGGGCGTTACAACCAAGCCGGCCTTTTCGATATTGCCGGGCGTATATGAGAACCCCATTGAAGTGGAACTGCTTGCCGAGAGCGGTGCAAACATTTATTATACGACCGACAGTTCCACGCCTACCACCGCCTCCACCAAATATACCGGTCCCATTCGTTTGGAAAGCAACACGGTGATACGCGCAATCGCAATGCGGGATGGATTTTTGGCGGGCTCGAGCGAGACCGGCACATTCCTCTTCCGCTCGGATGAAGTCAACCATGCGCTTCCCATTGCCACGCTTGTGATGGACCCGAAGGATCTATGGGATGAGAAAACGGGCATCTATGCATTTGGTGAAAAGTATGACCCCGACCTTGCCACCCTTGGCGATGTGCTCCAATCCACAAATTTTTATCAGGGACGGGGATACCAGGGCGAGGCCGTGCAAGCGCAATGGGAACGGGCGGCGAATTTTGCCATATTCGGCGACGACACCGGCAAGCTTGTGTTCTCGCAGGACGTGGACGCGCGCATCGGGGGCGCATATGGCCGCATCAGGGCGCAGAAAGCGTTCAACATAACCGCGAGCGCGGCATACGGGGACAGCCGCATGCGGTATGCTTTCTTTGACAACCGGCCGTTTACCGAGTATAAGTCGCTGGTGCTGCGCGCAGGCGCACAGGATCAAAACAGGGGTAAGATACGCGATGAACTAACCACCGGCCTGCTGGAAGGAACGGACGTCAATTTCCTTTACCAGGCGTACAAGCCTTACGTGCTCTACCTGAACGGCGAATATTGGGGCGTATACTTCCTCAAGGAAAAGCGCAGCCGCTTCTTTGTCGCGGCGCATGAG
>CAYXPO010001011.1:0-1541 GCA_964466925.1 uncultured Nitrospirales bacterium | reverse complement strand
CGCCGGCGTGTTGGACGATCTCCATGGCGCCGTCCGGCACGGTGGAGAAATATCCGTGGGTGGACGAGTTCCAGCCCTGCAAATCCGAATCGGAAATGGCATTGGGGGTGGTGACAATCCCGTGCGCGGGATCGGTAATGGTGACATTGTCGGTGGTGGAGAAGGTGGTCATGAATCCGCCCGGAAGCGGGTGGCCGTCCACCCTGCTGCTGCTGGACGCCGCCAAATGCATTTCGAGCGTGCCGCCCAACGCGGCGAAATCCTCGAACCAGGTTTTGTTGGTTTCGAGGGCGTCATAAAACGCGCCCGATTGCGAGGAGGCGAAGATGACCTTGCTAAAGGGGGCCAGATCAGCGGTTCCCATGTCCGCCGAACCGAAAATGGTGTAGGAAATGCCCAGGCTTTCCAGCGTGTCTTGCAGGGAGGTCAAATTCCAGGGGTTGGCGTCTTGGAAGATGGCCACATTGGTCACGGAATTCGGGGCCACGAACGAGCTGCGGCCCGCCGGGGCTTCCACATAAGCATCGGTGGAACGGGCGCCCAAAGAAAGTATGACGGGCGCTTTTTCGTTGTTCCAGGAAAGCAGTGTGGCAATGGAGACCTCCGTGGCTTCGTTGAGGGGCGAAGGGGCGGCAGGGCTGGGCGGCAAAACACAGAGCCCGGTGGTGAAGGACCATACCGCGCTTGGTATTATGCCGCAGCAATTCGAGGCAATCACCTGCCAGAAATAGGTGGTTTCGGGAAGGAGCACGCCGGCAAAGCAACTGGGGCGGGCGCCTGTATACACCAACGGCAGTGAACCGGCGTCGGTGCCCAGATACAGGTGGTAGGTGGTGGGGCAGGTGATGGAATCTCCACCCTGCCACGAGAAATCGGGATAGGGTGGAATGTCCGCCGCGCCGTTTTCGGGCGCCGGGGTGGCGGGCTCCGGCGGCAGACCGTCAATGGCCAAACGCACATTCCGATATTGTTGGTAGGCGGTGGTGAGATTGGTGAACACCACGGTATCTTCATAGAAATCGGAAGGCAGGGATTCGGAATGGCTGTTGATGCAGAAGTTGACGGCCACCGAGGCATCGGCCGCCAGTTCGCCGCTATTGGGCGAAACGGAAATCCAGTTGGCCGCCCAAGCTGTATCCCAACGCAAAGGGGCGTCCCCGGTGTTGTGGAGCGTGTATTCCGTGCATGCGGGGTCCGCCGGTACGCCTTCGCAAGCGTGCGTGGCAAACCCGGATTTGGGCTGAATCACCAGAATGTCCCATTCGCAGATATTCATGGCGCTCAAATCCGTGGGCTCATAATCATCCGGGTAGCCCTCGCCATCCGATAAGCCGACGAGTCCATACCCAATGTTCGTGTCCAGGGCCGTAATGCTGATCATTCCGTTAAAGTACAGCTCGACTTGGACTTTGACCGAGGCCCCGAAGCTCATCCAGGGCGGCACGTTATTCCAGGTGACCACGGCGCGGTCGTCGAGTTGTTTCCAGGAGATGGTCCCGCCGTTGCCGGGATTCAGGTCGGCAAAGTGCGCGGACACGCGC
>CAYXPO010001010.1:0-1544 GCA_964466925.1 uncultured Nitrospirales bacterium | reverse complement strand
CCCTCATTCCGCACTCCGCAATCGCCACTCCGCAATCCGCCCCCCGGCGTTTCCCATAGGCCTTGGTGTAAGGAGAGGGGAAAAGCGGTAGCAAGCTACCGCACTCCATAGCCTTCCTGTTCCGCACTCCCTCTTCCGATACCCGGCACCGCCCCCCTTTCGTTTCTTTCGTGTATTTCGTGGTTCCCTATCCCGTGTTCCGCAACGCGCCACGACGCACCCGCCGACGACATGTCCGGCGAAACGCTTGACGCGAAGAAAGAAGCCGGATTCACAATTCAGTCCCTTGCCACTCCTCATCCAATCTGTGGCCCTCGGCGAAATCTGTGGATAAAATCTACTGTAACAACCCGCCGTTTTCCCGGCACCCGATACCCGATACCAGTTCTCCTCCCCCACCGCCTCCGCGTTGACATCTTCCCCCGGCCATTATTTGGCGTATGACGCCGGTTCGAGGGAATATCCGCGTGCGGGGCGTGCGCCGGAGAAGACCCAGCGTCCGTTTTGTGCGCGCAGGCGGATTCCGGCCCAATAATCCGTGCGGAGCAGGGTAATGCCGCGTTTTTCGTAGCGTTTCAACACGACCGGGGCCGCCGCCTCCCATTGTCCCGTGACGCCGGTGGAGATCACCGCATAGGCGGGAGCGACGGCATCAATGAACTCGGAACTGCTGGAGGTATCGGAACCATGGTGGGGTACTTTGAGCACGGTGGCGCGGCAGTCGTGTTGGGCGACCACTGCCTCCGCCTTTCGGTCAATGTCGCCCGCAAACAAAAGGCTGGCACCCGGCCAGGAAATCCGCAGGGCCAGTGCGATTTCGTTGAGATTGCCGTTGCGGGGCGGCGGCCAATCCTTGGGCGGGTGAAGTACTTCCAGTTTTGCGCCTTCGACGGGAAGGGTATCGCCCGCCGCCACGCGCATTACGGGAATGCCCCGCTCGGCGCAGACCTCCAGGAATTCCGTTTCCAATGGTTTGTCCGAACGAATGGGTCCCATAACCGCCGCGCCCACCGGCATGGCGCGCAGCACGGTCAACAGCCCGCCGATATGATCGCGCTCCGCATGCGTGACGATTACATAATCAAGATGCGTTATCCCGTTCCCGTAGAGAAACGGAAGCACCGCCTTGGAACCCATGTCGGAATAGGAAGTCTTGTCGCCGCCGTCAATGAGCAGAGTGGTTCCGGCGGGCGTACATACATACGCCGCGTCACTGTGCCCCACGTCGAGAAAATCCACCGATGCGGGAAGATGCCAGGGACTCCATAAAAGGCCGGAGGCCAGCAATAATACCGCGGTGGCCGTCATCCAGCGTTTTCGAGGGGTTTCCTTGCCCAATGTCATGAAAAGGGCGGCGGCGGCGGCCCAATACAGCAGGGTGGCCTGTGGAGACGGGCTGGGCAGGGAGAAATGGCCGAAGGGGAGGTGTGCCGCGATGCCGGCGAAGTATTGAGTCAGATTGGCCAGGGGGTGAATGGCGTGGCCGAAAAGCACGGCGGCGGGCGGGAGCAGCGCGGCGGCCAGCACGGTGAAAAAGCAGAGCC
>CAYXPO010001009.1:0-1564 GCA_964466925.1 uncultured Nitrospirales bacterium | reverse complement strand
GCCGGAACCCACGCCGAACATCGACGAGGTGTTCGCGCAGGCAATCCGCGCGGGACCACACACCCTGAATATCACCCCTCCGTCCTCTTTGGCGGGGGAGGGCACGCGGGTCCGCGTGGCCGTGCGGTGCGACGGTTTTGGATCGCCCCCCTATTTTGAAGAGGCCATTGACTATGGCGAAGCGGAAGATTATGCGTTCACGGGCGTGGTGACCAACGCCGCGCCGGTCATCACCCAAGGGGCGGGCCCCCTGAGTGTGACCATGTCCGAGGATGGCAGCCCCACGGCCTGGAGCGCCCCCACCCTGCTCGCAACCGACGCCAATAGCGGCGATACCCTGACGTGGTCGGTGTCATCCGCCGCCAGCCACGGCACGGCGGTCGTTTCGGGCACGGGCGGCGCGCCGTCCACCTTCACCTACACGCCCCATGCCGACTGGTTTGGCAATGACAGCTTCACCGTGCAGGTTTCCGACGGCGCCTTGGCGGACACCATTGATATCCAGGTTACCGTGCAAGCGGTGAATGATCGCCCCGTCATCACGGGGCAAAACGAGGTCACCACGCCCGAAGACACGGCGCGCGCCATTGTCTTGGGCGATCTCACCGTGTCCGACGTGGACAACACCTATCCGGATGACTTCACCCTCTCCGTGGGCGATGGCACAAACTACACCCACAGCGGCAACACCATCACGCCCGCCTCGAATTTCAACGGTTCGCTGTCGGTTCCGGTAACGGTCAACGACGGCACGGTGGACAGTCTTTCCTACACGCTCAACGTCTCCGTCACGGCGGTTAACGACGCGCCGGTTCTCGATGCGATTGGAAACAAAAGCGTCCGCGAGGGCGAAACGCTTTCCTTCACCCTGGCCGCCACCGATCCAGAGAATGACGGCCTGACGTACAGTGCCGCCAATCTTCCCTTCGGCGCTTCACTCGATTCCGAAACCGGTGCGTTTTCCTGGAAACCCGGACTGAAGACCGCCGGCGTTTATTCCGGCATCATGTTCAGCGTAACCGACGACGGTTCGCCCGCGCGCTCGGATTCGGAAACGATCGCCATCACCGTGCAACCCATGCTATTGACCTTGACCGCGCCCAATGGCGGGGAATCCTGGAAGATTACGTCCACGAACGCCATTACCTGGACGTGCACCTCCTCCGCGGCGGAGTATGTCAAATTCAAACTCTTCAAAGGCGGTTCGTTCGTGCGCTTCCTGAGCGGCAATGTCCCTAACACGGGCAGTTGGAATTGGAGCATCCCCGCCGATCTTGAGGCCGGGGAGGATTATCGCATCATGGTCTACACGCCCGATTACGCCTATTCGGACGTCAGCAACGCGCCCTTCTCGATAGCCCCCGCGCCCTTGCGCCTGACCGCCCCCAACGGAGGGGAAACATGGAAACGGCGCACAACGCATCAAATCACATGGCAGAGCGATCCCGAAGTGGGCCCGGAAGTCAAACTCCAACTTTACAAGAACGGCGTGTTTTTCTGTTTCCTCTCGGGCATATTGAACAACACGGGCAGTTGGAATTGGACCATCCCCGCCGGTCTCGAG
>CAYXPO010001008.1:0-1578 GCA_964466925.1 uncultured Nitrospirales bacterium | reverse complement strand
AACGCGAGCGCCTACCAATGAGGAATGCTGACGCGAAGCGCGAATCCATTGCGAAGTGGGCCTTTCTTTTTTCTAAAAGAAAGGTTGGAAATAATCACACATTGAATCTGAAAAGCACCACGTCGCCGTCGCGGATGACGTAGTCCTTGCCTTCCTGGCGGACGAGGCCTTTCTCCTTGGCTATGTTCATATCCCCGCCGATTTCCTTTAAGGTGTCGAAGGCGATGATCTCGGCGCGGATGAACCCCCGCTCGAAATCGCTGTGGATCTTGCCCGCGGCCTGGGGGGCCTTGGTTCCGGCCTTAATGGTCCAGGCGCGCACCTCCTTGGGCCCGGCGGTCAGGTAGCTGATGAGTCCCAGGAGGGAATAGGATTTTTTGATGAGACGGGACAAGCCCGATTCGCCGATCCCGAGCTCTTCTATAAAAAGCTGGCGTTCCTCTTCGTTCAGCGCGCTGAGTTCCTCTTCCACCCTGGCGGAGACGGTAAGCACCTCGGCGCCCTGCTCCGCGGCGTACGCGAGCAGGGGGTTGATGGCCGGCAGGTCTTCTTTTGCCACGTCTTCCTCCGCGATGTTGGCGGCGTATATCACGGGCTTATCGGTCAGCAGGAACAGACCGTCCGTCACTTCGCGCTGCGCTTCGGAGAGGTCCATGCCGCGCAAGAACACGCCTTTTTCCAGTTGGGAGAGAACGGTTTCCAGCGTTTCTGCCTCCATTGCGTACTGCGCCTCTCCGGTTTTTTTCATCTTCTGCGCGCGGGCCATCCGCTTCTCCACGGTTTCCATATCCGCGAATATCAGTTCATAATTGATGGTTTCCGCGTCGCGCACCGGGTCCATCGTTCCTTCCACGTGGGTGATATTGTCGTTTTCAAAGCAGCGCACCACATGGAGCAGGGCGTCCACCTCCCGAACGTGGGACAAGAATTTGTTGCCCAGGCCCTCGCCCTTGCTCGCGCCCTTTACCAGCCCGGCGATATCCACAAACTCCACGGTGGCGGGAGTGAACTTTTCGGGATGGTATATTTCCGCAAGATAGTCGAGCCGGCTGTCGGGCACGGACGCGACGCCGAAGTTGGGCTCGATGGTGCAGAACGGGTAGTTGGCGCATTGCGCGCCCGCCTGGGTCAGCGCGTTGAACAGGGTGCTTTTTCCTACGTTTGGAAGGCCGATCACGCCTAATTTCATATAAAATCTCGTTCCTTTCGGGTTTTTCGTTGTTTGCTCGCATACAATTATAAAGCCTGCCGTTTCTTTAATCAAGGCGGGGTTTGCAAACGGCGCAAACAATGTTATAATTCAGATACAAATTCATACTTTATCAAATATTTCAAGTTATCCAATAAAGGAGATGCGATCATGGGCATATTCGAGGCGATCATTCTGGGAGTGGTACAGGGGCTGACCGAATTCCTGCCGGTGTCCAGTTCGGGGCACCTTGTTTTGCTGCAGAAAGTCATGGGTCTTGAGGGTGTACCCATTTTCTTCGACACCATGCTGCACTTCGGCACGCTGGTGGCGGTGGTGGTCGTCCTGCTGTCCGAGATCGTGGGAATCATCCGCCATCCCGTGCAGAA
>CAYXPO010001007.1:0-1586 GCA_964466925.1 uncultured Nitrospirales bacterium | reverse complement strand
TGAGGAGCATCCGGAACCCGTGGTGCTGGAGGAATTGCTGCATGGGCGGCCCACTCCGCCGCAAATTCATCTGGCGCAGACCCTGGCGGAACTCGATGCCTTTCTCCTGGTGCCGCTGAAAGCGACGTCCGGCATTGTGGGCATGATTACGCTGGGCGAGAAAACGGCGCGCGACATTTATTCGCAGGAAGACGTGGAAGTGTTCGCGACGCTTGCGGTGCCGCTGGCCTCCGCCATCGAGAATGCGCGCCTGTACCGCAAGTTGCGCCAGGTGAACCTGCATCTCGAACGGATTATGAGCAATATGCGGGGCGGGGTGATCGCGGTGGATGGGAGCGGGGTGATCACCACCGTGAACGAAGAAGCGCGGGACATGCTGGGCAACGCCAGGCCGGGGATGATGCTGGATGCCCTGGAGCCGAACATCGCGGGGCTGTTGCGCCACACCCTCGAGCAGCGCCGCGGGTTCAGCGATGCGGAAGCGGTGATCACGAGCGCCTCCGGGGAATCCATCCCCGTCGCCATGTCCTCCTCCTGCTTTGATACGACGGAACAGGAAACCCTGGGCGCGATGGTGCTGATCTTCAACATGACCCAGATCAAGCGGCTTGAATCGAATGTGCAGCGCGCGGACCGGCTGACCTCGATTGGCACGATGGCCGCCGGGATGGCCCATGAAATCAAAAACCCCCTGCAATCCATCAAGACCTTCACGCAATTGCTGCCCCACCGGTTTGAAGATGCGGATTTCCGCCGCACCTTTTCGGAAGTGGTGCCGCCCGAAGTGCAGCGGATTGACACCATCGTGACCCGCCTGCTGGACTTTGCCCGGATCAAGCCGGTGCATTTCGCGCCGCAGAACCTGCAGAAAATTCTCACGGAAGTGCTGGCGCTGGTTGAGAACCAACTGCGCAAGGCGGATATTCAGGTCACGACGGAATTCCCGAACACCGTCATGGAAGTCAATGCGGACAACCAGCGGCTGCACCAGGTGTTCCTAAACTTGGTGTTGAACGCCATTGACGCGATGAAAGAGCGTCCGGAACGGCGCCTGGCGATCCGCATGTATTATGACCGGGCGCATTTCACGCACGAGGGGTTTCCCGCGTTTTTTGACGTGCCCTGCCTGCGCGTGACGGTATCGGACACGGGATGCGGCATCTCGAAAGCGCATCTCGAACAGCTTTTCACCCCGTTTTTCACCACCAAGGCCGATGGCAGCGGGCTGGGCCTTTCGGTGGTCCATGGCATCGTGACGGAACACGGCGGAGAAATTGACGTGACCAGCACGGTCAATGTGGGCACGGTGTTCACCGTCACATTTCCCCTGATGCAAGAATCCAAGACGTTCGAAAGGGCCGGTGTATGAAAATCCTGCTCCTCATTTCCGGGAATCCAACCATCCGCGAAACCCTGCGCAATGTGCTGCCTTCCTCGGATTTGTTGATCGCGGAATCCACCCTGGACAACGCCTGCCGGCGTTTAGTCTCCATTCCGGCGGATGTCATCCTGCTCGATGACGGACCGAATTTGGGCGGTCCCGCCTTGGGGCCGCTGCGGTCCGTGGTTCCGGGAACGCCCATCCT
>CAYXPO010001006.1:0-1597 GCA_964466925.1 uncultured Nitrospirales bacterium | reverse complement strand
CAACCGCCGTAATCAGGCCCGTAATGTCCGTGGGCTTCCTTACTGGGAATATCCTCATGTCATCATGCCTCCAAAAATGTTACGGTTATAGGCGAACCCTGGCTTAAACCGTTTTTTCAGACGGGGCGGTCACCGGAATACACAGTAGCACGCCGGAAGCCGCCGCGGCCAGAATTGCGCCCAAGCCGAACGCAACCGATGCCCCGAACGCATTCCAAATCACCCCAAAGAGAATGCTGGCCGGCAAGGCCCCGATGCCCACGGTGGCATGGTAATACCCCATGGCCGTGCCACGCAGATGCGTGGGGGCCATGTCGGCCACCCAGGCCTTTTCCGAGGGTTCCACCAAGCCATAGTAAATGCCATACAACAAGAACACCACAATCACCGCCGCCGTGGAATGAACGCACGCAAAAGCGACGTAAACGACGGCGTAAAAAATCCACCCGGAAAGAATCATGGGCCGCCGCCCCACGCGATCGGATAATGTGCCGCCGATATAGGTGGTGACCATTTTCACAATGTGGTGCAGCGCCCAAAGCAAGGCCACCGAGGCGGCGGGCACCCCGGCCTGTGACAAGAGCAGCAGGATGAACGCGTCGCTGGAATTTCCCAGGGTAAAGAGCAGCAGGGCGAACAGCAGGACCCGGAAACCGCCGCCCAATTCCCGCAAATGACCTTTGGCGCGGGATGAATGTTCTCTTTTCTCCTTTCGAAGCTCCGGGGATTCCTTGACGCCGAAGACCAGCACTCCGATGACCAGCGCCGCGGGAACGGCCGCCAAAAGAAAAACCCAGCGCAACCACCGCCGGGGGAATGCCTTTGAAGATTCGCTTCATGCCCCGTCAGGTGAGTTCTTCTACGTTGGTGATGATCTTTGAAATTAACCGGTATTCCAGTGCTTCCTCCGCGCTCATCCAGAAATTGCGATCACTGTCCTTGGCCACTTTATCCACCGGTTGTCCGGTTTCCCCGGCGATCATCTTGTTGATGCGTCCGCGAATCTTGAGAATCTCCTGAGCTTCAATGCGGATGTCCGCCAGTTGGCCGCCCGCCCCGCCGCTGGGCTGGTGAATCAGGAAGCGGGTGTTGGGAAGCGAAAAACGCCGTTCTTTCGGCGCGCCAAAGAGAATGGGCACCGCAATGCTGGCCACCCAGCCCGCGCCAATCGTGATGACTGGCGAGGCGATGAACTTCATCATGTCGTGGATGGCGAATCCCGAATCAACATGGCCGCCCGGCGAGGTGATGATCACCTTGATGGGGCCGTTTGACTCCGCGTCCAGCACAAGCAATTGGGCAATCACCCGTTCCGCCAGTTCCTGGTCCACCGTGCCACTAATCAGGATCGTGCGCGATTTCAGCAGGCGGGCGAGCATGCCCTCGTTCTTGTTCTCTTGCGCGCCGTCACATTCTTTTTCGTCATCAGTTACGAAGAATCGCATTTCCATACCTCATGGGCTGTTTTTCACCGAAACCGGTATTCTGCCAATTAGAGAGGGAGAACGTCAAAATCCTGACGATTGCAGGCGGGACCAGGATTCCTTTCTTGATCGGTTGGAGCCGCTGTCAGCGGTTTGTATGGACTCCTCCTTGC
>CAYXPO010001005.1:0-1598 GCA_964466925.1 uncultured Nitrospirales bacterium | reverse complement strand
CACGGGGGGTAAACGCAATTACATTTGGCGCTACTCGGATATCGGTGCGAATTCACTGTTCATCACACGCGCGGGGGAGGCGCATTTCGTGGGCACGAATATTGAAGAACCCCGGCTGATGGCGGAGGAATTGGGGGCGTTGGGCTGCGGCATAAAATCGTTCCTTTGGTTCAAGGATTCCGCGGCGGAGGCGGCGCGCAAGGCGTTTCCGGGAAATCTGGTCTCGGATGATGGAACATTGGGCGCGAATGTGAACGGGGAACTCGCGGTGCTCCGGGCGCTGCTGACGGAAACGGAACTGGAGAAATACCGGCGCTTGGGCCGGCTGGCGGCGGAGGCCATGACCGCCACGCTTGTGCAAATAGAAAAAGGCATGACGGAAGCGGATATTGCCGCCCTGTTGATTGCGGAAGGAGTGAAACGGCGGTGTCATGTGCCCGTGGCGCTGGTGGCGGCGGATGAACGCATCGCGCACTTCCGGCACCCCCTTCCCACCGCCGGCCCGCTAATTTCGGGAAGCCTGAAGGAAAAACAGGTGGAGGGATATGTGATGGTGGTGGGCTGTTTCCTGCGGGAAGGACTGGTGGTTTCCATGACGCGGTTCAAGCAGACCGGTCCAATGCCTTCAGGCCTTTCAGACGCCATGGCGCGCATTTGCGGCGTGGACGCGGTTATGCAGGAAGCCTCGGAACCCGGCAAGACGCTCGGGGATGTTTTTAACCGATGCATGCAGGCCTATAAGGACTTGGGCTTCCCGGAGAATGAATGGCACAACCATCATCAAGGCGGACCCACCGGCTATGCGGGACGCACCTGCCGGGCCACGCCGGGGGAATCCTTTCCGGTGTTGGACACCCACTGGCCGCAACGCGTGCGGGAATTGTTGGGCCGGGAGTTTGGATTCGGCGCGGCGTTCGCCTGGAATCCGTCGGCCCGGGGGGTGAAATCGGAGGACACCTTCATTTTGCGGCCGGACGGCGGCGCGGAAATCGTAACGCGCACGCCCGGTTTGCCCGAAGTGGATTTGGCCCGGGTCCTTGGCCGGGTAACCCCGGTAATCAAGACACCCATGGCCGTTTGTTGATGCAAACACTCACCGTTTGCGGTGAACGGCATGTTGCGGCTATAGTGCGTTCATTGTGCGGAAGGATACTTGGGAGGAACCATGAAAACCGGCATCACTCAATGGGCTTTCCCCGGCGGCATGCCGCTGAAATCGGCGCTGGCGCTTGCGAAAAAGATCGGTTTTGAGACCTTTGAAATCTGCGTGGGCGATGAAGGGCCGATTCCGTTGACGATCTCCGAAAAAGACGTTGCGGCGCTGCGCGTTCAGGCGGACAAGCTGGGGATCGCGATTACCAGTGTAGCTTCCGGCATGGGCTGGAAGTATCCGTTAAGTTCCTCCGATCCGGCGGTGCGTCACAAAGGTTCGGAAATAGTCGAACAAACCCTTCAGATTGCGCGGTGGGCGGGGGCGGACGCGGTGCTGGTGGTGCCGGGCGTGGTGACCCCGGACGTTTCATACGATGCCGCGATTGAAAATGCGCTGGGGTCTCTTCAGGATTTGGTCCCCGCCGCGGAACAGGCGCAGGTGTGCC
>CAYXPO010001004.1:436-1600 GCA_964466925.1 uncultured Nitrospirales bacterium | reverse complement strand
AAAAAAGAACAAGGGGTCCTCAAGACGGCTGCCCATATCGAATCCTTTTCCCGTCCAATCCGTCCAGGAGAGGACCGTGCCGCCTTCGCGTTTATAGGCGCTCCAAGCGACGCGGAGGGGTTGATTGAGATGGAAGATCACATTATTGTCAATGATGGTGGATTCGGGGTCAAAGGAATTGAGATCATAGACGACCGCTTCCGGGCCGGGTTTTGTGGTGCCGAGGCCCCGGTAGGTGTCGGGAAGATAATAGACGATATTTTTGGTGAAGCGGTTATTCGCGGGCCGGCGGGGGTCATCGCCCAGTTTGAGCAGTTCCGGATAGCGCGCGCTGTAAGGCGGCTCCTTGTAATTCACCGCGTCGAGCCGTTCCTGCATGACGTCCCAGCAATAGTCATCCCAGCGGGCGTCAATATGCAGGGCGGGGATGCAATCAACAAAGATATTGTTCTCGACCGTGTTGTCACGCCCGCCGCCGATCATGACGCCGCACAACGGCACGCGGTAGAAGATATTCCCGAAAATTTTGGTTCCGCTGCTGCAATCATCCAAATAAACACCCCATGCGCTGTCGGGGGACTGATAGGTGAATGCGCCGTCGTCCGCGGGGCCGGCCAGCCCGAATCCGTAGACGTCGTGAAATTTGTTGAACCGCAGGATATTGCCCCGCTGGGTCCAGTCGCGGCCCATGTAAAACGCGCCGTTGTCGGAACCTTGCATGCAGACATGGTGAACTTCATTGAATTCGATGATGTGGTCGTTGCCGGCCAGCAGAATGCCGATGTGGGGCGCGTCATGGATGAGGTTGTTGGCCGCGCGGTTCCCCACGCCGCCCAGGTTGACGCCGGTGTTGTAGGTCTGCCGGATTTCCGCGAAATGGTGGATGTGGTTGTTCACCGCCTGATGTTTGGCGGGGGTGAGCGTTTTCCGGTCTCCGCCAGTTAACGAAATGCCGCCGCCGCCGAGGGCATAGAGGTCATTGCCCATGAGGCGGACTTTCTCGCCGCCATTCACCGTGACGCCGTATCCTCCCGTGTTGCGGACAATGCTCTTGGCAATCAGGCAGTTACTGGAGTCCGTTATTCGAATACCGTCGCCCTGAGCACCCTCGAAGGTAAATCCGAGGAAGGTGATTTCTTTGGCGTGATCGAGCACCAATATGTT
>CAYXPO010001004.1:0-426 GCA_964466925.1 uncultured Nitrospirales bacterium | reverse complement strand
GGGGGGCAATCACTTCCGCCCCTTCGACGGGGGCGGGCGGCCAAAAATACAGTATGCCGGCCTTGGCATCCAGAAACCACTCGCCGGGGGTGTCCAACTCTTCAAAAACGTTCTGAAAGAAGAAACGGCGGCCGGGTTCGATGGTATATGGGAGGTCCTTCGCCAGTTCTACTTTTTTCGCCGTGGCGTCTATGCCTGACACGGTTTCGATGGTCTGCCACCAATTGTAATTGGGCCAAATGGAGACTTGCATGCCTTCTTTCGCGGACCAGGCGCCGGGGCGTTCACCCGAATACAGAAAACTCCGGTTCCTTTCATTCTCGACGGAACCCGCGACAAAGGCCCACCCGCCGCCGGGCATGCCGTCCGCGCCTTTATTCGGCCAACGGGCGGGTGTTTGGCGTTCACCATTGAAAAGAAGCTGGT
>CAYXPO010001003.1:0-1602 GCA_964466925.1 uncultured Nitrospirales bacterium | reverse complement strand
CGTCGAACAACTTGAGCTTTGGGCCGAGGGATTTGCCTAACGACTCGCTACCCCTATTCCCTCTATAAATTTTTGGGGAATGTCCTGGAAACTTAATGCTTGACAGCGACACCTTATTGATCTAGAATGTATCACACTATTGGTAAGGTGACTGATATCGTAACAGCTTTTGAAGGGAGCAATGTATGAGGTGCAAAGTAATAGTTGTTGTAGTTGCCGCTGTAGCGGCCTTGTTCTTGTCCGGCTGCCCCGAGGATTGTACTCAGTGCAGTGAGTCAACGCCCTGCGGATATCGGCCCAATCAACAAGTACCCACCAGTTGCAAGCAGAATCCATGCGGATGCCCAAGTGGTCTCACATTCAAAATTGGGGATTTGGAGCAGTGTCTCGATAAAAATGGCAATACAGGGTGCAGCAGCAGCACATGCGCCAAACTAAATTGCCTTAAATGCACATCGAAGTATGTACTGCCATCTCCGGATGAAGACGACACATGCAGGCCTGTTCAGAATGAGGGATGTAAAGGCCGGTGTATTTATCAGATACCGCAAATCAACCCAAAGAATGAATAGAGAGCGGAGGCAGCACATGCGCGGCAAGACCGCAGGAACCGCCCTCTTTTGCGTGGTGTCCGTGCTTTCCGGCGTGTTTGCGGCGGCGGACCGTGTGGATGAGTACCGCCAGAGGATTGTCAATTGGTCCCAGCAAATTCACAGCTTCAAGGGGTGCTATACGCTTGGAGAAACAGCGTACTATGTGCCGAAGAATCCGCCGGAGGGCTGGGTGGCGGACAGGCAACTCGCCATGGAATGCCGGTATCAGGATGGAAACATCTACTTGAAGCAAGTGAGCCTTCATGAGGACGGAACCCCCGGAGAAAAGATGACGGAAGCGTTCTACAAGGGCGTATACGGCTACCGCCTGGAACGGGACGAGAAGTTAGTGGAGAGGCGGAAAGGAGTGGTTATCCTTGACGCCGGAAATGTCTGGGTATGGCCGCCGAACATGTTCCTCATGCCCCATGAGTTCTTCAGCCAGCCCCGAGGGAACTTCACGCTCGCTCAGGCACTGTCCATAGGGAACGCGTATCTTCGGGAGCAGGACGGTGATATCGTATTCTCCCACTGGGCCGATGATCTGGACCATTCGGACGCCATGGATGTATACTTCTATCCCGATGGGCAAATCGCCCATATTGATTACATGGAGCGGTTCGGCGTGGGCTCCCCTGACGAGGTGAAATCGTTCTGGACAGAGGAACCGTTCGCGTTCGGCGTGGTGACGGAACGGTTCGAGTTTTCCAATTATGTGGATATTGACGGGGTGCCGTTTCCCGTGAATGTCCGCCACACGATGTACAAGACCGGGAATCCCGAGGTGCGTCGTCTCATAGACGAATACAACAATAAACGCCTTTCCTATCAGGACTATATGGTGGGTATGATCCACGCGATGCCGCGTGAAAAACCGTCGCTCATCCGCGAGTTCCATCTAGACCTTGCCACGGCGCAGGTGAACGTTCCCTTGTCCCCGAAAGAGTTTAAGATCGAGTACGGGCCCGGGGACCATGTTGCCGCCTCGACGGACTCAAGCTAAATGACC
>CAYXPO010001002.1:0-1612 GCA_964466925.1 uncultured Nitrospirales bacterium | reverse complement strand
GTCGACGAGCAGCTTGAACTGTGAGAACTTCATGCTTTCTTCCACCGCACGCCGGCGGCTGCGTTGCTGTTCAAACATTTCCCGGTACGGAATGGGCCGGGGAACATGAATGACCTCAATCTCTCTGGACATGATGATAGGGCTATGCGAACGCGGGTTCCAGCATATCGAGCAATTCGAGGATGTTGTCTTCAACGGGTTCGACCGTGGCGGGTTCTTCCGCGGCGGCGATGGCGCTGTCGGGGTCTTTGAGGCCATGCCCGGTGAGAATGCACACCAAGCGGATCATTTTTCCGCTCTGCGGCTCGACGTTGTCGAAGAAACCGTTTTCGGCCAGCTTAATGACGCCGGCGACGCTCGCCGCGCTCGCAGGTTCCGCAAAAACGCCTTCGGTGCGCGCCATCAGCTTGTAGGCCTCCTTGATTTGATGATCGGTGACCATGCCGATGACGCCGTTCGATTCGTCGCGCGCCTCCTCCGCGGTTTTCCAACTGGCCGGATTGCCGATGCGGATCGCGGTGGCGAAGGTTTTGGGTTCGGCCACGGGATGCCCCAGCACGATGGGGGCGGAACCGGCGGCCTGAAATCCGAGCATGCGCGGAAGGCTGATGGATTTTCCGGCGGCCTTGTATTCTTTGTAGCCTTTCCAATACGCGGTGATGTTGCCCGCGTTGCCCACCGGCATCGCCTGAAAATCCGGGGCCACGCCGTTGAAATGGTCCACAATTTCAAACGCGCCGGATTTCTGGCCTTCAATGCGGAACGGATTCACGGAATTCACCAGGCAGATGGGGTATTTGCCGCAAATTTTCCGCACCAGCGTCAGGGCCTCGTCAAAATTGCCCTTGATTTGAATGACCTTCGCACCGTGCACCATCGCCTGCGACAATTTGCCCAGGGCTATTTTCCCCTCGGGGATCAACACGGCGCACTTGATGCCGGCCCGCGCCGCATAGGCGGCCGCGGACGCGGAGGTGTTGCCCGTCGAGGCGCACATGACCACTTTGAATCCGTCTTCAACGGCTTTGGTGATGGCCATGGTCATCCCGCGGTCCTTGAACGACCCGGTCGGATTCAATCCCTCGTATTTCAACCATATCTCGAGGTTGGGATGAATCGCGGCGCTCAGCTTGTAGGCCTGGATCATCGGGGTGGAGCCTTCATTCAGGCTGATTATCCGTGTGTTTTCACGGACGGGCATAAACGCGCGGTAGCGCTCAATCACGCCGGCATTTCGCATGGACTTCTCTCCCTCTTACAGTACGCGCAACACGTGCGTCGGCTCGATAATACATTCCAGGGCGTCAATTTCCGCTTTGGCGGCCATCACGCTTGATTCTACCGTTTCATGGGTCATCAGTACCACATGGGCGTCGGTATGCTCGTCTTCTTCTTTTTGGAACAGCGATGCAATGCTGACCCCATGCTTGCCCAACAGAGTGCAGATGCGCCCCAAGACCCCGGGATTGTCTTCCGTGGTAAAGCGCAGATAGTAGCGGCCTTCCAGCAGCCCGATGTCGCGCGCGGCGATGGCATGCGAGTAGCGGAACGGCGGCGGCACCGGCCCGTCGCCCCGCTGGGCTATGTCCACCAAATCACTGACCACCGCGCT
>CAYXPO010001001.1:0-1616 GCA_964466925.1 uncultured Nitrospirales bacterium | reverse complement strand
AGGCGGTTACGTGGGTCTTGGTGCTTCGGCGGCTTCCGCTGAGTTTTGCCTACCCGTTCATGAGCCTGATTTTCCCCTTGAACCTGTTCGCGGCGTATTTCCTGTTCCACGAATCGGTCAGCGCATTCAATCTCGCGGGCACCGCCTTCATCCTCGCCGGGGTGGTAATCCTGGCACGGGAGACCGGGGAATGACCTTTTTTTCCGATAAAACGCTTCTTCCGTATTACGCGGCCCTGACGGCGTGTGTGCTGCTGACCACGGCGGCGCAGCTCTTGTTAAAAACGGGTGCAACCCGCAAGGGGGGCGTTTTGGGCAGTTTTTTGAATCCCTATACCCTCACCGGGTATGGCCTGTTTGGCGTGACCACGCTGCTCGCCACCTTCGCCATGCAGCGGCTCGATATGAAGATCGGGTCCACTTGGGCGGCGGTTCCCTATTTTCTGGTGGTCGTATTGGCCTGGTGCCTGCTAGGCGAGCGCGTCAGCCGGAAACGCGTTGCCGGGTGCGCGTTGATCGTGATAGGATTGATGCTGTTTCATCTGGGATAGCGGGTTTCAGGCCACGATCGGAAATATCACCGTGACAGAACGAAATCGAGTGTTGGTTACCGGCGGCGCGGGCTTTCTGGGTTCGCATGTCACGCGCCTTTTGATCGCGCAAGGCCGGGAGGTGACGGTGCTGGACAACTTCTCCAACGGAAAGATGGCCCATCTCGAACCCCTGATCCATCACCCCGCCCTTACGGTGGTGCGGGGCGATATCACCCGACGCGAAGACGTGGATAACGCCATCCAGGGCTGTTCCATGCTGATTCACCTGGCGGTGTTGTGCCTGCGCGAATCCATCAAGTCGCCGCACCGCGTTACGAATGTCATCGTGGACGGAACGTTGAACTGTCTCGAATCCGCGCTTGCGAACAAAATCGGCTTGTTTGTGAATTGCTCCTCTTCCGAGGCCTACGGTTCCGCGGTGTATGTACCCATGGACGAAAACCATCCTCTGAATCCTGAAACGCCTTATGCCGCCGCCAAAGTGGCGCAAGACATGTTTGTCCGCAGTTACGGCGCAACGTACCGTCTGCCGTGGGTGACCATCCGCCCGTTCAACATGTACGGCCCCAACTCGCATTGGCAGGGCCAGCGCGGGGAACTCATCCCGAAGATGATTGTCCGGGCGATGAACCGTCAGCCCTTGGTGGTCTTTGGCGATGGCATGCAGAAACGTGATTTTCTCTATGTGGAAGAAGCCGCCCGCGCCGTGTTGGACATAGCGGGTGCGCAACAGGCCTGGGGGCAGTGCGTTAATTTCTGTACGGGGGTGGATACCCCCGTTCAGTCCATCGCGGAACTAATCTGCAAGGAATTTGACTTGGATCCCCGGTGCCACATTCAATACCAATCCGCGCGCCCTGGGGATGTCCAGCGGCACTATGGCGATGTCCGCCGGTTCAAGGAACTCCTGGGCTATGCACCCTCCATCGGTCTGGAAGAAGGGATCAAGCGCACCATTCAATGGTTCAAATCCCTTCCGTGTTCGCCGGAGGAAATGATGTCCCTAGATTGCTTGCGGAATTGGGAATAAGTACAAATATCAGCAGAAAGCGAGAATACTCCT
>CAYXPO010001000.1:0-1624 GCA_964466925.1 uncultured Nitrospirales bacterium | reverse complement strand
GAAAAGCGGCGAAATCCCCGTAACCAATCCAGGCTCCGCCGGGCCGGAGGGAGAAACACAAAAAGCACCGGATGGCGCTGCAACGAGTAATTTGACGTTTAGCATGACCGATGGCCGCCAAGCGGATGATGTAGGGGTTCGGATAGAAAAGATGGAGACCGGGGGCTACCGGATGAAGGGTAGTTTCGGCCTGGAAGGGACCATCACGCAGCCGCCCGGCGAGGCCAACCGGTGGGTATTACAGGGTACATTTTCATTTCCAGGCGCCGGCTATGAAGTTGGGGAACCGTTTTACAGCCCGCTGAGCACGGCGGTCCCCACAAAGGACGGGCTAAAACTGGTCCCGCAGAATGATGTGATTATTGTGACGATTCCCGTGAAGATTCCCACCTCTCCGGCCCCGGCGGCAAACCCGGTCAAAGTGCCCTTGACGTTCCCGATGGATGCGCCCAAGGAAGCATCTTTCACCGTGGTGTTCGCATCGAGCTAGGTCATGGAAGCTCCTGATCGCACACCGCCGAGCCCGCTGCGGGATTTATGCGCCCGGTACGGAATCACGTTCAAGAAGGCGCTGGGGCAGAATTTGATGTTGGACGACAACATCAACCGGATCATGGCGGAGGCGGCGGAACTGGGCCCGGAAGACGGGGTGGTGGAGGTGGGGGCGGGTCTGGGGACGCTTACGCGGCATTTGGCGGCGCGCGCGGGGCGGGTGCTGGCGGTGGAAATAGACACGTCGTTCATGCCGTGCCTGGAGGATCAGTTCAAGGATGTGCCGCAGGTGACGCTTTTCCGGGGGGATATATTGAATCATGGGTTGCGGGACCTGGCGGAAACGCATCTGGCCGGTTCGGCGCGGTTGAAAATGGTGTCGAATCTTCCGTATTACGTGACCACGCCGGTATTGTTCCATTTTCTGGAAGCGCCGGTGTTTTTTTCGGAAATGGTGGTAATGCTGCAACAAGAGGTTGGGGAACGGCTGCTGGCGGAAGTGAACAAGGAAGGGTATGGCGTGCTCACGATAGCGGCCCGAAGCCGGGCAGAGGTGGAAATCGTCCACCGGGTGCCGGCGTCGTGTTTTGTGCCGCGCCCGCAAGTGGACAGTTGCATTGTGCGCTTCCGGTTTCATCCGGTGGACCCGGGAACGGCGCTTTTTTTAACCAAGGTGGCGCGCGCGGCATTTGCGCACCGGCGCAAAACGTTGCATAATTCGTTAATAAAGTCGGGCGCCTTCGGAGCACCCCGGGATGCGATACTGGCGGCGTTCGCGGAAACAGGCATTGATGCGGGGCGGCGTCCGCAGACGCTGACCCTCGAGGAATTTTCCCGGTTGGCGGGAGCGATACAGGCGCGGTTGTAGAAGACAGGAAGGAATGAAGGCGATGGCGCAGGCGCGCGGAAACGAAACCCGGCCGGTGGGCATTCACGAGCAGATTGTGAAGAGCCTCGCGAGCGGGGTGATTGTGGTGAACACCGCGGGGGAAATCGTTTTGTCCAATCCGGCGGCGGGCCTGCAATTGGCGGTCCCGGAAGACCTGCTCCAACCGGGGACGAGGCTTGAAGCCCTTCCCGGGTTTGCCACATTCGGAGAGGCGTTTACGGAGATCGCCGGAGAAGGGCAGTC
>CAYXPO010000999.1:0-1625 GCA_964466925.1 uncultured Nitrospirales bacterium | reverse complement strand
ACAGTGCTTCAACCTGGACAAGAAACATGGTATCACATGCATCGCCGCGTGCCCCGCATAACCTTTTCGTGTGCGATTGCCCAATTCGCCCCTCTCTGGAAATCCACACCCTGGGCCAATCAGCGAAAATGAGATTACAATATTCTTCAAAGGCATTTGCTTTGACTATTTCTTCATGCCAATTTCATGCGGCCAATGCCTGATATAATATGAATTATCATGGTTGTTAGCGCGCACGGCAAGGCGTTGGCGAAGGCCGGCAAACGCAAAATATACGCGTATTGACACCATGGATCGTTCCTGATAGTATTCCGCCCGGTGCTACCGGAAGGATTGAATTACATTATGAAGGTGCTGTTATGAAACCTATACGAACGCCGAAGCGTCCGCCGACGTTGAAAGATGTGGCTGAAAGGGCGGATGTGTCACCGAATACGGTAAGTGTGATCTTGAATCAACGGCCGAGGGCGAAGGATTATTCGGAGAAGACGCGGGAGGCGGTGTGGGCGGCGGCGCGGCAGTTGGGGTATATGCCGAATCCCCTGGCGCAGGTGTTGAAGCGGAAGCAGAGCAATCTGGTGGGGCTGGTGGTGTTCACGCGGGAAAGTTGTTTTTACATGGCGACGCTTCAGTCGGCGGATGAGACGATTCAGGCGTCGGGGTTTCAAACGATCACCGCGGAAATGGGGCATAATCCGGAACGGTTGCGGGAGAGCTTGAACATATTGACGGCGTGGCGGGTGGAAGGAATCCTGGCGATCCTGGGGGGGCACACGTTTGATCGGACGCCGTTGTTGGAGTTACAGGAATCGGGCATGCCGGTGGTGACAATTGGCCCGTACCTGCCGGAACAATATTTGCCATGCGTGGATGTGGACAATCGCCAGGCGGGCGAGACCATTGCCCGCCATCTGATTGAATTGGGACACCGGCGGATTGCGGTGATGGCGGGGGATCATCAACACACGTGTTCGATACGGCGGATCGAGGGGATGCGCTCGGTGCTGGCGGAACACGGGGTTGAGTTGAAGGAGGAATCCATTCTGTGGGCGCGGGATTGCCGGTTCGAGGTGGCGATGGGCTATCAGTCGGTGGATTATTTGCTGGACCTGGAGCCGCGTCCGACAGCGATCATGTGCATTAATGATGAAATGGCGCTGGGCGCGATAAGCCGGGCGCGGGAACGGGGGGTGCGGGTTCCGGAGGAACTCTCGATCACGGGATTTGACGATGTGTTTATCGGCGATTCATCTTTTCCGGAAAATCGTCTGGGAATGCACACCATGCCGCCCCTGACAGACCATGCGGCTGCCGTTGCGTTCGATGGGGCGTGAATCGGCGCATTTGCTGGTGCAGTTGATGCGCGGGGAAATTAAGGCAATGAAACCCTACCCCATCCGTCTTCCGGCGGAACTCATCGTCCGGAAGTCCGTACATTCCGTCTAACGTTCTGATGTGGGCCATGTTTCCAGGGTGCCGGTGGACAATGCCCCAGGGGGAAGGGTAGTATTATGGGCGGAACGTTAATACAATCATACAACCGCTTATCAAGGAGCCGTTATGAAGATCGTTGGCTATGGCATGCTCTTTCTGGCATTGATCATGACAGGGTGGGTTCTTCCAGG
>CAYXPO010000998.1:0-1626 GCA_964466925.1 uncultured Nitrospirales bacterium | reverse complement strand
GGGGTGATATTCAGGGTGTGTGGTCCCGCGCTGATTGCATTCGCGTTGATAATGTATTCCTCCCCCGGGTCCGAGAAATCACAGTTGTGATTCCAGTCAAACCACGCCTTGATATAGGAAGAATAGTCGGGGAAAGAACCGGCGATGGTGCAGGAAAAGGTGTATTGCTGGCCGCCGTTCAATTCAGGCGTGCAATCGCCGGTGATGCCGCCATACCCGTTGGTGTCCGCGCCCGACGTGTTGTCTATGGTGGACATGCCCACATGCGTGATGTAATCGCCGTAGTCCGTGTACCCCGTGATGGCGGTATAGGCCGGCAGCGAAACCGTCCTGGAACCCGCCGGGGCCGTGGAGGCCGGCGTTCTCTCCACACCGCCCAAGGTGAACGACGTGCAGGCGGCGTCCACCACATCACCGAGCGTGGCCGTTTTCGGTATGGAATAGGCCAGCCAGAAATAATTGTCCCCATGCGAAAGCGTTTGCGATCCGGTGATGGTGAACGCCCCGTTGGGCGCGTTCACGCTTCCGAAAAGGCCCTTCTGATAAAAGTGGGGGTCGCTCCCGGAAAAGAAGACTTTCGCCGCCGTGATGTCCGTGCCGGGGGCGGTGCTGCCGGTTGTGTTGAACGAAAACGACGTGAGGTTCATCGCATCGTTTTTCCCGTTCACGCAGACTAACAGCCGCAGGATGCCCCCTGTGACGCCTTGGCCGATGTTCGTTGTTTTTTGGGTCACGGGCGTCGTGAGATAGGTCATGGATTGGTCCGCCGTCAAAAAGCGAAGGAGGGCGAAATCCGTGTAGCTGGTATCCCAATTCGTGCAATTTTCACCTGTCATAAGCAGCTTTTCCGCGGCATCCAGACAGAAATCATTGCAGGATAGGGAAAGGCCGCCAAGCACTTTATGGCCCCCCGCCCCATAGGTTTCGTCCAATGTGCCATTCGCATTGAGCCGGGTAAATACGAGGGCACCCATACTGTTCACGCCGCCGAGGATCACCTTTCCGTTGCCGTGCACAGCGACATTGGCGCTGCTGTATACGGCGGTGCCGGTCCCGATATAGGCGCCGGTTCCATTAAATGCCGTATACCGGGACGCCGAACTTGTCCCGTCCGTGTATACCACCGCCAGCGCTTCATGGTCATAGGACGCGTTCGAGGTCGCACCGCCGACAACCACCTCCGGCTTGCTGTCCCCGTTAAAATCGTAAAGCGCCAATCCGTTTCCGGCGCCCCCGTGCGCCCCCGGAGTTTCAATCACGTGCCACACTTCCGCGAAATTTTTGTCCACCTTGAGCGTGCATAACAACCAATTGGTGCCATCATGAATACTGCCTGTGGCATAAATGTTCTGGTTATCCGACGGGCCATCGTCAAGGATGAACCGGTTCATATGTTCTGAATGGTTGCCGGACTCAAAATCATAATAGTGCTCTTCCACCTGGGCGCCATCCGAACTCAACTGCAATAGAAACCAGCTCTCATTGCCGTTGTTGCCATACCCCCCCACCACAATTTTGCCGTTCTTCTGAACCGCCACGCAGTAGGCCCAGGAATAGGCGTAGTTGCTGGGCGTGTACGTCATTATTCCATCGCCGCTGAATGATGTGTCCAGTGACCCGTTCGCA
>CAYXPO010000997.1:0-1626 GCA_964466925.1 uncultured Nitrospirales bacterium | reverse complement strand
AGGCCCTCGCTTATACCAAGAATCCCATTGATAATCTTAAACCGCTCGCGGACGCAAAAATACCCATCATTCACCTGTGCGGTGATGCCGACGAGGTGGTGCCGTATTCCGAAAATACCGTGATCTTGAAGGAACGCTATGAAAAGCTGGGTGGGCAAATTACGGTCATGGTCAAGCCGGGATTCAAGCATCATCCGCACGGACTGGATGATCCGACACCGATTGTGAATTTCATTCTTGATCATACGCCACCAAAATGAGCGGACGGGCCATTTTAGGCTGGTGCATTTTACGGCAGAGAAAGAGAGGGGCGCAGCCCACACCGCATTCCGTGTCTTCCGCGCCTCTGCTTTGCGAAAACAACACTCCTGGCAAGAAGATTGGCGTGGAAACGGATCGCGACTCTTTTCACCACGCCGACGCTGGAATTGACGCAGGTTAGGTTCTTCTTCCGGGCTTTAGCGACAGAATTTTATACGCATGCACGGCCTGTTCTTTTCCCTTGAGCATGACGGTGCCGATGGGGGTGCCGTTGACTCTATCCTTGATGGCTTCCCAGGTTTCATGGCCGGTGACGATGGTGCCCGCGGTGGCCATGTCACAGAAGCGTTTGGCGGTGTTTACCCGGTCGCCGACAACAGTGAATTCCATGCGCATGGGCGAGCCGACGTATCCCGCGATGACTTCGCCCGTCTCGATGCCGATGCCCAGGTGAATCTCCGGGCGCCCCTCCCGAATCCGCGTCTGATTCAGGTCGGCGTTGCGCTTGAGTATTTCCAATGCGGCGCATACCGCCTGAAATTCCTCGTCGCCATACGAGATGGGCGCGCCGAACACGGCCATGATTTCATCACCAATGTATTTGTCGAGCGTGCCTCCATACTTGAAGATGATTTCTGTCATGGCGGTGAAATGCTCGTTGAGCAGTTTCACCAATTCATGCGGGGCGATGCGCTCGGCGATTTTGCTCGAACCACGCACGTCGCAAAACAGCGTGGTCACCCGCGATTTCTGCCCCCCGAGTTCCAGCGCGGTGTCGTCGTTCATGATCTTGTCCACAATGTCTTTGGACAAAAAACGCCCCAGGTTCTGCCGTTTTTTCTCCGCCTCCACCACCTGGCTGTGCAGTTGGACGTTGTCTATGGCCATGGCCGATTGGTAGGCCAACGCATTGAACAATTCGAGGTCGTCTTCCGTGAACGTAACCCCCGGCTGGCGGGAATCAATATAAATGGACCCCAGAATGCGGTCCTTGATTTTCAACGGCACGCACATCGCGCTGTGAATCTGGCCGATGATAATGCTTTCCCGCATGCCAAATTCCTGATCCGACAACCGGTCCGACATCATCACCGGTTCGCCGTCAATGGCCGCGCGCCCCGCGATCCCCATGCTGGGCGAACTTGCCTGGAGGTCCTGGCCCATTTCCCGCGCCACCTTCACCGTCAGGGTGTTTGAATTCTCTTCCCGCAGCATGACGAAGCCGCGCTCCGCCCCCAGGGTTTTGATCACGATGTCCAGCACTTCCCCGAGCCGTTTGTGCAGATCAAAATTCTTCGTCATGACCTGGCTGGCTTCCCACAACGCCGCCATGCGCCGGTACGCCCGGCCCAGTTGCATCACATC
>CAYXPO010000996.1:0-1628 GCA_964466925.1 uncultured Nitrospirales bacterium | reverse complement strand
ACACCTCGTGGATGTTAATCATCAGTTCGTGACCGGTGAGCTGTTCCAGCTCATAGCGCAGCTTGTCCACTTCCGCGCCGCGCTGCCCGATCACCAAGCCGGGGCGGGCCGTGTAGATGTGCACTTTGGTCTTGCGGCCCGCGCGCTCGATATCCACCTTCGCCACGCCGGTGTTATACAGCCGCTTCTTGATGTAATCGCGCAGCTTGAGGTCTTCGTGCAGCAGGGCGGCATAGTCTTTGCCGGCGTACCAGATGGACGACCAGTTTTCGATGACGCCGAGCCGGAACCCGAACGGATGTACCTTTTGACCCACAGTGTGCTCCTCTATTCTTGGCTTTCCAGAACCAGTGAAATGTGGCAACTCCGCTTCCGAATACGCATCGCACGGCCGCGCGGGGCGTGGATGAACCGGCGCAAGGTCCGGGCATCGCCCACTTGTATCGAGCGCACGACCATGGCGTCGGTATCAATGCGTTCGTGCTTCTCCGACGCCGCCGTGTCCGCGTTGGCCGCCGCGGAATCCAGCAATTTGCGCATGGGCAGCGAACAGCCTTTGACCGTAAACCGCAGAATTTCGCGGGCTTCGGCCACTTTCTTGCCCCGAATCAAATTCGCCACGAGCCGTACTTTCCGGGGCGACATCGGGTAATTCCGTAAACGTGCTACTGCTTGAGCCATGAGTCCGTCTCCTATGCGCCGCTCTTGGTGCCGGGGTGGCCGCGGAACGTGCGCGTCGGCGCGAATTCACCCAGCTTGTGGCCCACCATGTTTTCCGTGACAAAAATGGGAAGAAACGCCTTCCCGTTGTGCACGGCGACGGTCAAGCCGACCATTTCCGGAATAATGGTGGAACGGCGCGACCACGTCTTGATCACGCGCCGGTCTCCCGACGATTGCGCCTTCCCGACCTTCTCCAACAGGGGAGCGTCGACAAAGTAGCCTTTTTTCAATGAGCGTGACACGTTCTTGCTCTCCTAGCGTCCGTTATCCATTTCTGCGCCGAATAATAAACTGGTTGCTCCGGTGTTTCTTCTGACGGGTCTTGTACCCTTTGGTCGGCTTGCCCCAGGGCGATACGGGATGACGCCCGCCCGAGGTCCGGCCTTCGCCGCCGCCGTGCGGGTGATCAATCGGGTTCATCGCCACACCGCGAACCTTAGGCCGCCGCCCCAGCCAGCGGGTCCGGCCCGCTTTGCCGAGACTGATGTTGATGTGGTCTTCATTGCCCACCGCGCCAATCGTGGCCCGGCAGTTCGTGGCCACCCGGCGCATTTCGCCCGACGGCAGCCGCAACACCACGAAATCGCCTTCTTTCGCCAGTAACTGACACCCGCCGCCGGCCGCGCGGACCAGTTGCCCGCCCTTGCCCGGGGTTAATTCGACATTGTGCACCACGGTGCCCAAGGGGATTTTTCCCAGGGGCAGGCAATTGCCCACTTCAAATTCCGCTTCCGCGCCGCTGAAGACCGTCTGGCCCACTTTCAGGCCGTTGGGGGCGATGATATAGCGCTTTTCCCCGTCCACATAGGTCACCAGCGCAATGCGCGAAGTCCGGTTCGGATCATATTCGATGGCGCTCACCTTGCCGGGAATGCCAATCTTGTCCCGGCGGAAATCAATCCGGC
>CAYXPO010000995.1:0-1633 GCA_964466925.1 uncultured Nitrospirales bacterium | reverse complement strand
ACGGTGGTGTCAGTCACCCCGAATCACGGCAAGAGCTACAACGATTTTCTGGTAATTTTGGAACAGCACTAGTTTCCACGGCAGCACCTTCCGGCGGGAAGCTCTCATGCTTTCCCGCCGTTGCTATTTGAAGACCCCGCCGGACGGTTTTCCGCCCGCCCGTTGCACCTGCTTTCCCAATACCGGTATGATCCCCCCCGTAACGCGGCGCGGAAAACGGAAGGCGCCCAAAGACAAGGAGAATTGCGATGTCTCGGTAAATGTTGCTTGTGGCCATTGCCGTGGTGCTTGCATTGGGCGCCACCCTCATAGCCCGGAACTTCTTGGGTTCGCCGGTTACGGCGGAACAATTGAAAAAGGAACTCGACGTGCAAAAGAAACTCGATCTCGCCAAAGCCGACGAAACCGCAACCCCCGCCGCGAATGCACCCGCACCCGCCGCGTCAGCGCCCGCACCCGCGCCTGCGTCAGCGCCTGCTCCGGCACCCGCACCCGCCGCCGCAGCCGGAGAATGGCCCGCCGCCGCACCGGACGTGTTCAAGGCAAAATTCGAATGCTCGATGGGTGATTTTGTCATCGAGTGCCACAAGGACTGGGCGCCCATCGGCGTCGAGCGTTTCTATGAACTCATCAAGAGCAATTTTTTCAACGATGCGCGGTTTTTCCGGGTGGTGCCGGGCTTCGTGGCGCAATTCGGCATTCCGGCGGATCCGAAACTGGCCGCGGAATGGCGCGTAAAGACCATCAAAGACGAGCCGGTGAAGCACAGCAACGAAAAGGGCACGATTACCTTCGCAAAGTCCAGCGCCCCCAACTCCCGCACCACCCAGTTGTTCATCAACTTCGCGGACAACTCCCAATTGGACGGCATGGGCTTCTCCGCGTTCGGGAAAATCACCGAAGGCATGGACGTGGTAATGAAAATCAACGCGGAATACCGGGAAGCCCCCAACCAGGGCATGATCCAAGCCAAGGGCAATGAGTACCTGACCCAGTCTTTTCCACGGCTGGATTTTATCAAGAAGATCAGCCTGGTGAAGTAATCTTCCGGGCCACCGGACAGGACGGTGTTTATGAAAAAGAACGGCTTGCATTTGTTGTGGCTGTTGCCGCTGGCGGCCCTCCTTTTCGGCGCGAACATCGGCGGCTACGATCTCTGGCCGCCGGATGAGCCGCGCTTCGGGGAGGTCGCCCGGGAAATGCTCGACAGCGGCAACTACCTGATGCCCACCGTCAACGGCGTGCCCTATCAGGAAAAACCGCCGCTGTTAAACTGGATCGCCGTCCTGGCCTCTCTGCCCGGGGGCGAGGTCACGGAAGTCACCGCACGGGTTCCATCGCTGATCGGCGGGTTGCTCGCCGTCCTTTTCACCTTCCTCCTGGCAGCCGAGTTGTTCGGAAAACGCGTGGCGATTTTATCCGCGCTCATCATGATGACCTGTTTCCGGGTGTGGTGGGAGGCGCGCACCGGGCGCACCGACATGCTGCTCGGCGCTTCCTTGGCCGCCGCCCTTTACTTCTTCTGGCGCTGGGAGGAATCGCGCCGCGCCGTGTGGTGGTTCGCGTTGTACCTCGCGCTGGTGGCCGCCACCTATGCCAAAGGCCCCATGGGGCTGCTGTTTTCCGCCTTGTT
>CAYXPO010000994.1:1107-1636 GCA_964466925.1 uncultured Nitrospirales bacterium | reverse complement strand
AAACCGCCGTTACATCCCGGTCCTGATCCATCAGGAGTTCCAAGCTGGCCAAAGTGGGGGTGTTTTCCCCGATATCCCCTTCCCAATAGGCAAACTGGGCGCCGGGAGTGGCCAGCGCCTCGATATGCTGTGTGGTTCCTTCTTCAAATGTGTGGATTCCCGGGACAGGATTCGTCGTTCCATCCCCTTGCACCGACAGGGTCAACTGAAATGTTCCCTTGGCGCCCGGCGCGTCTAGTGGTTGATAGGATGCATGGAGCCTCGCCCGGGTATAATCGTCCGCCTCCGCATACCGTGTTCCCAATGCGCCCAGGACAATCAGGCTCATCCAAAGGAAAGATGATGCACGTAAATTCACGCATATCTCCTTGCGGCATCCTTGAGCGTCCTCATCAACATTTTTCCGCTCATGAACACCTTGTATGGTTAATCTTTTCATAGTTGATGTGAAAAAGCAAGGAAATCCAGCGTCTGCAAAAAAAGCCCCAAAAAAAGCACACCCCGCGAACCCATGCCGGCCCGCGGGGTG
>CAYXPO010000994.1:0-1097 GCA_964466925.1 uncultured Nitrospirales bacterium | reverse complement strand
GGTGCCGGTCCTCGGTTTCGTGAATGGCTATAGTGTTCCCGGACAGAAACCGTCCTCCGTGTTTTCCTCCGGACAATAATGGTACCCGCCCGAATTAAAGAACTGAATCAGGCGCAACAGTTCCGACAAATTGATTTGCCAATCCTGGGGCATGTAATCGCTGGCGTGCGGTGCGCAGTTCGTATCGCCAAGACCGGGGGCATAGCCGTCTTCCGTGCCGGATTCACAGTGGTAGCCGCCGGAATTGAAGAACTGGATCGCGCGCAGAAGTTCCGACAGATTCACCAAGCCGTCGCAATTTTGATCCGCCGTATGGCAGCCGGTCTCGCCTTCACCTTCCAGCGCACCCTCTTCGCCTTCACCTTCAATAACGGGTCCCAGCGACAACACCACCTCCACGGCGCTGTCACACGCCACGGACAGGCCGAATACGGGGTTCTGGCGGATGATTTGGCCGGCCGGCACAGTTTCGCTGTTCTCTTGGGCAACAACACCCAGACTGAGATGGGCGGCCGCCAAAGCGGTTTCGGCCTCCGCTTGGGTGAGGCCTGTCAGGTTCGGCACAGAAGTAAAGCAGGGGCCGAGCGACACCACGATGGACACCGCCGCGCCATAGGCCACGGAAGCCGCCGCGGCGGGTTCTTGCGAAATCACCTGCCCCAACGGCACGGCATCACTGTACTCGCGGGAAACCGTTCCCAACACCAACCCCAGCACCGCCAGGGCCGCTTCGGCCTGCGCCTGCGTCTTGCCCAGCAAATCCGGCACACTCAGGGACACAGGCACAAACAAGGCGATAAGTTCCCGGTTCCGGTCCATGATGCCGGAAATGGCGGGCGACGTGCGGTCTTGCCCCGCCGGAACGTCCCCTTGCCACTCGCGGAACAAGAAGTCCGCGCCCGGGGTGGCGGTCACGGCAAAGGACGCCCCATTCAAATACCAATACAGGTCCGGCGCTGGGTCCGTGCTTCCGTTGCCGATCTTCTGAATATACAAATACCAGTCCGCCTCCACAAAATTCGCCGTTATCGTCCGGTTCTGGTCCATCAATATTTCCGGTTCCCGGTCGAGGGGATTCACACCCGGCGGTAATTGCC
>CAYXPO010000993.1:0-1644 GCA_964466925.1 uncultured Nitrospirales bacterium | reverse complement strand
CGTTTCTGTGGGTGACCATTTACAGCGGCGCGCAATTATTCCCGATTATCACGGACTTTACCGAAAAGCATTTTGGTTCCGTGGGCGGCGCGTTCTGGCTGTTCACGATTATTTGTATGGCGGCCTTTGTATTCGGCTGGCGGATGCTGCCGGAAACCAAGGGCCGGACACTGGAAGAGATTTCCGCCTCGTGGAAGAAGACATGAATACCCCTTTGGGCGGTTAGCAACCGAGGAGGCCGCTTCCCATGCACACCCGGCGAGAATTTTTACATACGGCCCTTTTAGGCGCGGCGGGCGCCGCCTGTGCCAGCGGAGGGCTGCATACGGCCATGGCCGCCGCGCAATCCGAAAATGCCCCCGTGTCCCGGAGCCGGTTGTCGGATGTATTGAACGCGGTGGACAAGCCGGCGCGGACGGTGACGAATCCCGACGGGACCACCGTGCTGCTGCTTCCGTATGGCGGGCGTGTGCTGGGGTTGTATGCGCCGGACAGTGAAGAGAATTTCTATTGGACGCATCCCGCGCTGAATTCGGCGGACACCGCCCGCGTATTTTACGGGAGCAAGGAGTGGCATAACTCCGGCGGTGACCGCACCTGGCTGGCCCCGGAGGTGGATATTTTCCTTCCCGATTATCCGAAAACGGACACCTATTTTCAGCCGCGGGAACTGGACCCGGGGAACTACCAGGTGGTTCCCAAGGGGGATGGTTTTCAGTTGGTGAATGAGTTGACACTGAAGCTTTCGCGTCCGGGCCGGTCCGTCAAGTTACGCATCAGCAAGTCGGTTGGAGCCGCCCCCAATCCCTTGCGGTTTGAGAAAAACATCGATCTGGGCGATGTGGCGTATGCGGGGTATACGCAGTTCACTTCCTTGGAGATGCTGGAGGATAACCCCAAAGAATCGCCCATGGCGGGTTTGTGGAATTTGGTGCAGATGCCGCATGGCGGCGATCTGCTCATACCCACGTACAGCCGCACGGAACCCAAACTATGGTTCGGCAAGATTTCAGCGGAGGACCTTATTGTGGGGGACCGGTTGATTCGTTACAAGATGCGCGCTTCCGGCGAACACAAGCTGGGCGTGCGGGCCATCGCCACGACAGGCCGGGTAGGTTATTTATACGGCGGAGCGGGCAAAAGCGCATTGATTGTACGCAGTTTCCGGGTGAATCCTTCCGGTGAATATGTGGATGCGCCCTGGAAGGACCCCGGTGATTTGGGGTATTCCACGCAGGCCTGCAACGTGAACAGCGCACTGGGCGCGTTCAGTGAATTGGAATATCACATTCCCGCCATTGGCGGAAAAAGCGGCTTGGGCCGGTGCGATGACGAAGCGCAGGTCTGGGCGTTTCGCGGTCCCGCGGAAGCCATTGCGGCGGTGGCGCGGCGCTTGTTGTCGCCGGAGGTTTGATACGGTGTCAGCCATGAATGCATACAAAGTAGTGACCTTTGGCGAACTGATGCTCCGCCTGGACCCGCCGGGGCATGACCGGTTCGTACAGGCCGATACCTTCAAGGTCCGGTATACCGGCGCGGAGGCGAATGTGGCGGTGTCGTTGTCCGGTTTCGGTGTGGAAACCTATGCCGTCTCGAAAGTGCCCGCGCACGAAATTGGGCAGGCGTGCGTGAATTATCTGCGCC
>CAYXPO010000992.1:0-1646 GCA_964466925.1 uncultured Nitrospirales bacterium | reverse complement strand
AAGAAGCGAACCAGCGGGTGTGCCCGTTTGAAGGAATGCCGGACATTGTGACCCGTTTGGCGGCGGCCCACACGGTCTATGTGATCACCTCGAATGTTTCGGAGACGGTGGGGGCGTTTTTGGAGGCGTTTGGGGCGCGGGGCGTGAAGGATATTCTGGGGGCGGACAAGGAAATCAGCAAGATCAAAAAGATAAAGAAAGTGCGGAAAACGCATCCGGAGCATCAGCCCTATTATATTGGCGACACCAAGGGCGACATGCTGGAGAGCCGGGCGGCGGGCGCGGTGGCGGTGGCGGCGGCGTGGGGGTGGCATCCGGCCGCGACCCTGCGGGAAGCGGCGCCGGACCACCTGTTGCATGCGCCGGAAGAGTTTCTTCCGCTGTTTCTGGGAATGGATCAAGGAAGGGAGTCATGAATCGTTTTGAGGACAAAGTAGTGTTGGTTACGGGCGGCACCCGGGGCATTGGCCGGGCCTGTGTGGAACTGTTTGCGCGGGAAGGAGCCAGGGTGGCGCTGTGCGGGCGGAATCCCGAAACAGCGATGCATGTTGCGGCGGAGATTGGCGGCGGCGCTAAAGGCTATGGGTGCGACGTGGCCGATTCGGGTGCCGTGAATGCCCTGGTGGAACAGGTGACGGCGGAGTTGGGAATCATTGGCATACTCGTCAATAACGCCGGTCTCACGCATGACGGACTGCTGGCGCGCATGAAGGATGAGCATTGGTCCAGCGTGTTGCAGGCGGATTTGTCGGGCGCGTTTTATCTGTGTCGTGCGGCGGCGCGCGGGATGCTCAAGCAACGCTACGGACGCATCATCAACATCAGTTCAATTGTGGGGGTGCATGGCCAGGGCGGACAAACCAACTATTCGGCGGCGAAGGCGGGCCTGATCGGATTCACCAAGGCGTATGCGCAGGAGGTGGCTTCGCGAAACATTACAGTGAACGCGGTGGCGCCGGGATACATTCAAACGGACATGACGGCGGGGATGGAGGAGAAATCGGTGCAGGCGTTGCTGGAGCGCATTCCGTTGCAGCGCGCGGGAACCCCGAAGGATGTTGCGGAATGTGTGGCCTTTTTGGCGTCCCCGGCGGCGGATTACATCACCGGCACGGTGCTGTGCGTGGATGGCGGCTTGGGCATGTAAATCCGGATATATTCTGATCCGGCGAAGATATGGGCTTGACGAAAAAGGGTCGAACCATGAGACGAGCATTCCTGCTGTTTCTTTTCACGCTTTTGGCCGTGGGCAATGGGTTCGCGCAGGATGCCCAAGAACGGCAGAAATTGTTTGAACGAGTGTTTGGGGACGCGGTTCACCTTGATCCCGCGCAAGAGGCGGCGGTGCTCAGGGAACAGCCCGGCAAGCGGCATTATGTGGACCGCGATAATGACGGAAAACCCGAGGAGGTGTGGTTCATTGATTTGGATTCGAGGCATCTGGAGGGGATGCGTCCGGTGCTGGTGAAGGTGCTGGATGAAGACGGGGATTTGCGCATGGGGGAGGAGCCGGACCTCGACAGTGACCTCTATATCGCGGACTGGAAGGGGGATGGGACCGTGGATGCCATAACAGACTATACCGATGAGGATAAGGACAACGACGTGGATGAAATGGGAATATACTTCATCGGATGGAAGAAGCA
>CAYXPO010000991.1:0-1650 GCA_964466925.1 uncultured Nitrospirales bacterium | reverse complement strand
ATACACCATCGCCCCGGAAGGCATCAGCGATTCGCAGGCGGCCTATACCATACCCGCCGCGTTCGAGGCCACGGGGGCGCGGTATTGCTCCGTGGACCGCTGCGAAATTGCCCATGTGGGCACCTACGGCCTCTGGTTCCGCGCCGGATGCCAGTACAACACGCTCACCCGCAGTGAACTCACCGATCTCGGCGCGGGCGGCGTGCGCATCGGCGAAGGAGACAATCCCGCCTCCGGGAATGAAGCCTCCTTATGGAACGTCATTGACAACAACTTCCTCCACGACGGCGGGCTCATGTTCCGGGAGGCGGTTGGTGTCTGGATGGGCCGCACCTCGTACAACCGCCTCAGCCACAACGAAATTTGCGACTTCCGCTATTCCGGCATTTCCATCGGATGGTCCTGGGGATATGAGGCCAGTTCCGCCCACCACAACATCATCGAGTTCAACAACGTCCATGATGTCGGCAAGGGCCAACTCAGTGACATGGGCGCCATTTACACCCTCGGCATCTCCCCCGGCACCGTGATTCAAAACAACTATTTTCACGACGTCTATTCCAACCCGAAAATCTCCGGCGGATGGGGCATTTATTTCGATGAAGGCAGCACCGACATCCTCGCCGCCAACAATATCGTGTGCAATACGCTTACCGGCACCCTCCACCAGCACTATGGCCGCGACAACCGCGTCCAGAACAATATCTTCGCCTTCTCCCACCGTGAACAGTTGATCCGCTCCCGGCAGGAAGAGCACATCTCCTTTTTCTTTGAGCGGAACATCGTCTATTTCAACAACGGCAAACTGCTCGGGAGCAATTGGAGCAACGGCAACTTCCGAACCTTTCAAAACTGCTACTGGGACACCTCAAGCCCGAATATCTCGTTCGCCGGAAAATCCCTGGAAGAATGGCAAAACACCGGCCAGGACGCCCATTCGATTGCCGCCGACCCCTTGTTTGAAAATGTGGATGCGCGCGATTTCCGCTTGAAACCCGATTCCCCCGCCTTGAAACTCGGCTTTCAGCCTATTGACCTCTCCCAAGCCGGACTTTATGGCGAGGAGGAATGGACCAGCAAACCCAAGGCCATCGAGCGCATCCCCGCACCCATGCCCGCGGCCCCGTGATATGGACAATGTCAGAGAGAACAGGGTGACAAGAAAAAGGAAATGGAGTCCATGCCTATCAAAAATCAAGTAGCGGGGTATGCCGTGATGTTGTGCTGTACCCTGGGCACGTTTCAGATATCCGCCGCGCCGGAGAATGCGCCCTCCGTGGAAATCGACCGCGCCACCCTCGACCAATGGACCGCCCCCTATCGCGGCTGGCACTACTATCCGGACCATGTTATTCCACCCAGTCCCAATGACGGCTTGAACTTCAAAATGACCGACTGCCCCCTGGTGTGGAAGCAGGGCAATGAGTGGCGCATGTTTTACACCGGTTTCGATGACCGGGGCTATCAAACCGCCCTTGCCGTGAGCCAGGATTTGGTCCACTGGACTCCCACGGGCTTGGTCATGTCATTCGGCGCCCCCGGCAGCTTCGATCACGGCGGGGTGGCCTTTTGCGCCGCCCTGTTTGATTCCTACGATACTCGGGGCCCCCGCACGCTCAAGCGATGGAATGATAAATATTGGGCCTTATA
>CAYXPO010000990.1:0-1655 GCA_964466925.1 uncultured Nitrospirales bacterium | reverse complement strand
AATTTCAAGAGAAAGTATCAGAGGCGTTGAATAGTAAAAACGCCCTGCTTCCCTGCCCAAGGTGCGGGCACGATCAATTTTCGGTTCTAGACAGAGAGGCATATATACCACTGACAAAGAAAAAGTCCGAAAAGAAAAGCCCCATACACTTTGCCATTCCAATTATAGCTGTTGTTTGTGAGAATTGTGGATATTTGGCGATGCACTCTACGTTAGCCCTGGGGGTCCAAGACGATGGGTAAGGTTTTGGGCGATGGGAGCCGTTTTGCTTTAGCCGGCCAAGGAGGTAGCGGCCTTGACTCCTCGGGCGGAGGTGATAATTCTGGGGGTATGGAAGCCAGAATTACCCGCCTGGAAACCTTGGCCGAAGTCACCGATAAAAGACTTGCGGCCATCGAATTCGATACCAAGGAAATCCGCAAAGAGATCCATGGCGTCCGCATGTGGGTCGTCTATGTTGTCGCAGCCGGTTGTCTTTCGCTGGGCGGCTCCATGTGGGCTGCCTATGCACACCTCGACACCAAGGTGGATGCCCGCTTTGCCCAGACGGACGCAAAAATCGACAAGCTTGCCGAACGGATGGACGCCAAGTTCGACAAAATATTGGAACGTCTGCCGGTTCCGGCGGCCAAACAATAAGCCCAGTGTTCGCGCCCGGCCAGGGCGCTTGAGTCCTTGTGGTTCGTCCGCAAGGCCGCCGCGCAACGAAGAATGCAATCCCACGCGGCGTCAGGAAGCCCCGCCGACGCGGGGCTTTTCTTTTCCCGACCCATCCGCTATCCAATCAGCATGAAGCACCACATCTACCTCGCCGGCCCCCTCTTCACCCACGCGGAACGCCAGTTTATGGCCTCTCTCCGCGACCGCTTGCGCCAGCTCACCCATGTCACCGTGACCTGGCCGGGCGACCTCTTTGACGATGCCCACCTTGCCTCCCTTGGTCCCAAGGCCAAACAGCACATCTTCGCCGGTTGCCGTGACGAGATCCACGCCGCCACGCACATAGTGGCCATCCTGGACGGCCCCCAGGTGGACGACGGCACGGCCTGGGAGATCGGCTACGCCTACGCCCGGGGCCTGCCGGTTATCGGCCTGCGAACGGACTTTCGGCAGGCAGGCGACACTGCCCATTCGGTAGCAAACGCCATGATCGAGTGCTCGTGCGTGCATATCTACCGATCCGCTGATGAGCTTCTGGCCGCCCTGGCCGGATAGCCAACCCCCGCCATCTCTATTTCTATCCCCGCCCGGCTTCGGCTTGGCGGGGATTTTTTTTGGGCTATCTTATTCAAGTTTGGAAATTGACCTTGCATTACTACCCAAACTTGGATAGATTCTCCTCAACGAGCAGCCACCCGCACCCCGCACCGCTCCGGCCTAGGCCGAGGGGCAAGGGGACAGGTGGCGGGGCGAGAGGCCGGAACGCGACCGGGAATCCCTGCAACAGCAAGCGCCGCGAGGATGCACGCCACGGGAGGGGATGGGAGCGAAAAGGCAGATGAGGCGGGAAAGCCCTGGATCAAACAACGGTCAAACAAATTTTAGCCCGTAGCTCTTTGAAATAATTGACGCCAGTGCTCATCGGGAACCACCCCCGAAAGAGTAGCGAAACCATAAACACCGGGGCGACCGTCAAATGTCGCCCTCGGGACTGG
>CAYXPO010000989.1:0-1665 GCA_964466925.1 uncultured Nitrospirales bacterium | reverse complement strand
TTGGTAGGGGCGGCCCCACAGTACACGACTATTTTTTTATGTTTCGTTGTAATGTCTTGAATGTGAGGAGGTAAAGAGGAACATGACGGGTGTCAACTTCGACCGGAACACCCGGAGGAAACCGCCATGTTCCCCAAAAGCTTTGCAAGGCTGGTCGCGTCGTTGTCCGTTTCCTTGGCATTGCACAAATCACGGGCAGAATGTCTTGCCGCCGTTATCCTCACCGCTATCGAAGGGAAGTCGGTGCTTCTTGCCGATGTGGCAAAGCGATTGCCCGGAGAAGCCCTTGACAAATCCAAGTTCCATAGACTCCAGGACTTCTACCGGGAGGTGCGATTGGACTGTTCGATGCGCGCCCGAATGGTTATGGGATGCATCAGCCACATCGTTGCCGACTCCCCGCTGGTTTTGGCGCTTGACCGCACGGGATGGCAGACGCGCGCAGGACACGAATACAATCTCCTGATATTGAGCGTTTGCCTCGGCGACATGGGCTTGCCGCTTTTCTGGAGCGACCTCCGGAGTCTCGGGAATTCCTCGCCGCAAAAAAGGATACCGCTTCTCGAATCTTTTATCAACGTCTTTGGTCTCGACCATATCCGATGCCTTGCGGGAGACCGGGAGTTTGTGGGCAAGGAATGGTTTTCCTGGTTGCGGAAGCGGGAAATTCCTTTTGTCATGCGATTGCGGGAAGATGTTTGTGTTTCGGATTCGCGTGGGCGGATGGTACCTGCAACAAATCTCTTCCACGGCCTTCGTGTCGGTGAATCGGTATTGTTGGGAGCGCGCACCATATACCACGGCCTTCCGGGCCTCTCAAACCTTTGTGCCATGCGGTTACGCAGCGGGGAATTGCTGGTGCTGGCGTCCCAGGGCATCGACGACAAGGAAGCCTTGGCCATCTACAAGCAGCGCTGGAATATAGAGACCGGATTCCAGAAGCTCAAGACCCACGGCTTTCATATCGAGTCCAGCCGTCTTCATGGCGACGGCAAGATGGCGTGCATCCTGGCAGCCTTGGCCATCGGGGCGGCCTGGTGCTATGCCGGCGGCGCTTGGAGTGCGAAAGCCGTCGCCGCAATCAAACGCAAAAAGCATGGCCGCAAGGAAGAAAGCGTCTTCGGTCGCGGCATGGCGCTACTGAGCAGCCTGTTTCTCGGCGTGGGAAGAGAGCTGCGACTGGTCGCACAAATCGTCTTCGGAATCCTCAAGAGAGCCACAAATGCCGCAATTCAAAAATAGTCGTGTACTGTGGGGCCGCCCCTACCCGCGATCGGTGCGAGTGGGGCGGTTTATCCCGGCGTCGGCCAATAACCGCTATTTCTTCTTCACCGCCGCCGCCCCGCCGATCTCGGCCATGGAGGCGTTTTTCAGATCGGTCCAGAGCGTCCCCTCGCCCGCGTGGATCAGGTTGATGCGGAGGTCAGGGTTCAGGCGCATGGCGAATTCGTACAACGCATATTCGCCGCCGTCCCGGCCGAAGGCCCGCACCTTCATGCCGAAGCCCTTGGCCTGTTCCTCCCCGACCATCCGCACCGACGCCGCGTCGGCCTGGCCGAGGGCGACGGTCTTGGAGGCGCGGACGGCGGCGGTCTCCCGTTCGATCGCCGCCATCTGCCGGGTGGTGTCGGCCTGGATCATGGCCACGGTCTTCCGCATCTCGGC
>CAYXPO010000988.1:0-1670 GCA_964466925.1 uncultured Nitrospirales bacterium | reverse complement strand
AAATCGGGGCGATGGTCCGCCGCAACCGCTTGCGCGCCTATGACGGCGTCATCCATTCCAGCGGAAGCGATCTCAACCGCTTGTGCACCATGGACTACATTGACATGAAGAACGAAGTGCGCGTCGGCGATGTGGTCGTGACCAGCCCGGAAAGCCTCTTCCCTCCGGGATATACCATTGGCGTGATCAGCGCCCCCCCCCACGAAAGCGGCTCCCTCTGGAAAACCGCCGAAGTCACCCCTGCCGTAGATCCCTACCGCCTCGACGAAGTCTTTCTGGTCAAACAGGCGGTGCCCGGCGCCGAAGACCTCGCCGGACCGCCCCCCCCTTCGGAGGAGGCCCCTAAAACGCCCGCCCCGCCCGTCAGCCGCCCCATCCAGGAGCGCTACGCGCCCTGATCAAACGGTGTTCCTCTTGCGAAAATCCCTTGCGTTCCTTTCATGCTCTGCGATCATTGATTCACGGCCGCGAAATGCGCGAATCACGCGAAGATGAATAGAATCATGCTTGGGGGATGTTATAATGGAGAGCAGGAGACGTGTGTATGCGAAACAAAATCCTTGTCATCCTTGTCATGCTGTTGTCCGGATGCGGCGTGGAGTTGTTGACCACCACGGCCATTCAGGGCGAGTTGCAGGCGGAACAAATGAAGGCGATGAAGCGGCAGGTGCAAGAAACCGCCGAATCCATGGGCCGGGTAAACCTTGAGCGCGCCATCAGCACGTATCAGGCCGAAAAGGGTGCTTGGCCCGCTTCCCTCGATGCTTTGGTGCCGGACTATCTGCAAGCGGTGCCCACGAAAGCGGACGGAACACCCTATAATTATGATGCCGCCACCGGAAAGCTGGTGGAAGGAGTGGCGAGCGCTCCTGAAGTGTCCAGCGGCCCCACGGAACAAGACAATCAGGTGCTGGAGAAAATTCAGGCGGGCATCGCCAGGTACGCGCAAGAAACCGGTTATTATCCCGCCACGATTGACCAACTTTATCCCACCTATGTGGCGGTGATCCCCAGGACGGCGGCGGGCGAGGAATTCCTTTACGACAATCAAACCGGCGCGGTGGACTATCCTTACAAGGTTCGGGCCGCGGGACCGCGCCGCGCCGCCCCCCAAGGGGGAGCGGGCACGAGCGCCGGCGGCCCCATGGGGGAAGTAATGACGGGCATTGGCATGCAGCAGGAACTCAACAACACAAGCCAGCCGGGAACCAGCGCGGCATCAGGGTATATGCGCGAGAAAGCCCGGGGCACGGGCAATGCCTACAGCGATCAGCAAAACCAAGTCATGGACAAGCTTGGACTGTAGAGGATGCGCACAGCCTGCGTCTATTGGCGGTGCCGGGGCAGCAGCAGGTATTCATCCTCGAAGGTGAGGCCAAACGCGCCGGTGTGCGGGCGGCTGTGCTTGCTGATGACCTTGTACCCCCATATGGTGTGCAGCCACCACATGCGTAATCGAGAAGTTGTAGCCAAGGATGGATTCTCAGGGAGCCCGTAACGATTCATAGCGCCTCCTCCTCTCTGCCTTCGGATACACTCCACGCTCACGCAAGTGTACCGTCACTCCATACCGGCCGTCCCCACAGCAACTCGTTGTGGGGCAGCCCAGCCCACAATCGCAGGTATTATACCACATAAACGGAAATGTGGAAAGCACATTGGAAAATTTT
>CAYXPO010000987.1:0-1671 GCA_964466925.1 uncultured Nitrospirales bacterium | reverse complement strand
TTATGTTAGCGGATTCCACCGCTAAAGTTGAAGCGTACCCGGTTTCGGGGAGCGGGTATGCCTTCGACAACTGGACTGGCGATGCCAGCGGTATCGAGATGTATGCGTATGTTTTCATGGACGGCGACAAGACCGTGACGGCGAATTTCGTGCCGGGCGACTGGACACTTACCATCAACACCGCAGGGCCTTCCGGGGGCGGCACATGGCCACTTTCGGGTGTCTATTCCTACCTGGATGGCCGTACGGCGGATGTGAGTTATGGCAGGGGGGCCGGGGTTTATTTTAACGGATGGTCCGGCGATGTCACGGGTTACAAGAAAAATGTCAGTATTCTGATGGATGGTCATAAGACCGCAACCGCCAATTTTGTGAACACTGGATACGCATTGACGCTCAATACGATTGGTCAGGGGGATATAGATGGATTTTGGGGCGGAGAAACCTATTATTATGCAAGTGGCGCTTCTTTTGATCTGAGCGCCAAGAAAAATTATTCTCTGTATCACTTTGACCATTGGGAGGGTGATCTTCCTAGTGGCGCGGACCCCGGCAATCCGGTGTTGCCCCTTACAATAATTACTGAAGGCGGGGGTAATACGAACCCCTCCGGGAGCGTCAGCCCCGGCGTACAACATGTGTATGCCACCGGAACCACCACATGGCTCAGATCCATACCCACGGAAACGGCGGCCTTTGACCATTGGGAAGGCGATATCGGCGGCATCAATCCCATGTATGAAAGCATTGGTTTGGTAATGGATCGGGACCGGACGGTGACGGCGGTCTTTGTTCCATCGGACTACACATTGACGGTGCTTTTATCGGGCAACGGCGACGTTGATCCCGAGCCAGGGACCTATGGGTATCTGAGCGGACGTTGGGCTTCGCTGAGTTATAATTTGCTGCCGGGCGGCGATGCCTTCTCTCACTGGTCCGGGGATGTGAATCCGGATACGGCAACGAACCGCTGGACCAGCGTTCTCATGGACCGCAACCGTACGGTCACGGCGAATTTTGTCCCTGCTGATTGGACCTTGACCATTACGCGAAGCGGGGGTGAGGGCGGAGGCGCTATACCCGGCACCGGTGTTTTCCGATACCTGGATGGACAATTGGCCTCGCTGGGAGTGTGGACCGGAATGAGCAGCTATTTCGCGGGCTGGACCGGGGACATCACCACGGATACGCCGAGTGTTGAACTTCTTATGGACGGCCACAAGTCGGTCAAGGCCAATTTTGCGAATTCCGGCTACATTCTAACCCTAAGCATGGAGGGGCAGGGGGGAGTCAATATGTATTCAACCACGTATTTTGCGGAAAACATGGAGCCGGTGGTGAAGGCGGTGCAAAACAACACGAATTGGAAATTTTTTGAATGGACCGGAGACCTTCCGGAGGGCGCGGATACCCATAATCCCGAACTGCCGGTGTTGATGGACCGGAACCGCTCGATTACAGCGGTTTTTAAGGAAGACATCCAAACCTTGACCATAATCATTGAAGGCACGGGGGAAACCAATCCTGAGGGCGGGCCCGCGCCGGGCATCGCTCATAATTTCAGCAAATACAGCCAAGTGACAGTGGTGGCGGAACCCGGGATGAATGGATGGGCTTTTAACGGCTGGACAGGGGACACGGGGTTTGGCAACCGTGCCAGCCAGTATTTAA
>CAYXPO010000986.1:0-1675 GCA_964466925.1 uncultured Nitrospirales bacterium | reverse complement strand
TGCCTTCTCCCTCAAGGATGAGGGTAAGCACGGATTTTCCCTGGACAAAATGCGCGGTGAGGTTTCGATTTTGGTCCATCAACACCGGCAAATCGTGCGCCATCGGGTCCGCGCCCGTGGGAAGGTCCCCGGTCCAGCCATCAAAGACATAGCCACTTGCAGGATTGACAGTCAATACCGGTTGCCGGCCGCTGGCGAAATACAAGGTTCCCGACGGGTTCACATAGCCCTGACCGTCCACGTTGACGGTCAGTGTATATCCTGAGTCCAAATAATTCGCGGTAACCGCCTTATTGCCGTTCATGGAAATATTGGCGAATGGATTGTCCGAAATCACATCCCCGGTCCAACCCGCGAAAAAGCTGGTTGAAGAGGTGGACGCGCTGATAGTGGCGGTGCGTCCGGCAAGATAGGAGAACACCCCGGTGCCCGGATTGACCATGCCGGTGCCAGACCCCGCCGTGCTGATGGTCAGTGTCCAGTCGCCGGGAACAAACACCGCCGTCATGCTCCGGTTCTGATTCATGGTCAACCGCTGATAACTTGCCTGGGCATCCGCCCCGGCCATCAGGTCGCCCGTCCATTGGTTGAAGGCATCTCCGCCCGCCAAGAGATTGGCGTTAAGACTCACGGTGGCCCCGTTCACATAGCCATAGCTGCCCGGCGTCGGATTGGTGTCGCCATTACCGGATTTGGCGACGGTGAGTGTCCAATCACCCAGCGAAAAAACGGCCGTGATGGTTCTGTCCTGGTCCATGGTCAAGGTGATGTTTTGGGCGGCGGGGTTGGCGCTGCCGATGTCGCCTTCCCAATGATCAAAGGCGGAACCGGGATTCGGCTGCGCCGTAATGTAGGCATTCTGCCCCGCCGTGATGGCATGGACGCCGGGCGCGGGGTTGGTGGTTCCCGTGCCGGTGCCGCTGGTGTTGATGGTCAACTGGAACTGCGGCAACGCGGTGAATACGGCCGTAACCGTCCGGGTTTGGTCCATGGTTACTTGAATAACGGAATTAGAGGGGGTGGCGCCGCCGATATCGCCCTGCCATCCCGTGAACGCATACCCTGGGGCGGGCACGGCGTAAAGTTCCACGGTTCCGCCCGTGGCAATCCCCACGGCCTGCCCCGTGGGAAAATTAACATATCCCGTTCCCGTGACATTGACGGTGAGCGCATACCCGCTGGTGGTAAAGGCTGCGGAGACCGTCTTGTTGCCGTTCATGGTGATTTGTTGCGCCGGATTGTATCCCGTGAGATCCCCGGTCCAGCCTCCAAAATAGTTTCCGGAGTCCGGATTGGCATTCACAAAGGTTGTGCGGCCGGAAAGAAACGAATAGACGCCGGGGGCTTGCGGCCAGGTGGAGCCCACGCCCGCACCGGTCTTTTGCATGGTTAAAGTATAATCGCCGGGGGTGACAAACACCGCTTCCACGGTTTTATTGGCATCCATGGTGATTTGAGTGTTCGGATTGGTCCCGCTGGCATTACCCGCCCAGTGGTCAAAGGCCCAGCCGCTTTCACTGACGGGCAGGGCGGCGATATTCACCACGTCTCCCGCCGTATATTCCGTGACGCCCGCCTCCGGATACGTGTTCCCTGTTCCTGTAACGGTGATCGTCAGCGTGACCGTGGCTTTGCCCGGCACGACTGAGTTGTCATGGGCAGGTCCCCCCAATGT
>CAYXPO010000985.1:0-1685 GCA_964466925.1 uncultured Nitrospirales bacterium | reverse complement strand
AAGTATGGCGGAGACGTATTGCGTCCCCGCCTTTGCTCTTGATCCACTTGCCTGTATCGAGGTCTAATTGTTTGCCACCCTTAGCGGTATAAAATGATAATTCTGTTTTCCCGCCATTTTTCCAAGGGCCAACCATCAACCTCTTTGCTTCAGCAAAAATGCTGTCTGCATCGTCTATGAACTCATCAATATTTCTTGCAACTTGCTCACCAATGACAAGTTTCCCGAACATGCCTCGCTCCCCGAAATCTCTCGTATAGGGATTGCCATTACTTAAGTTAAGTTCGGCGCTAAATATGATCTTTTGCTCGTCTGTGAGATCAAATGAGTCGATAATTTCTACTGGTGTCGGATTTGTGTAGAAGGCAGACAGGAAAAACGTGCAGAGAAGAGCAGCTAACCGAGTCCTCACTCGCCCTCCGTGTACAGTTCCCAGGCGGCTGGGTAATCCACGGGCGTCCAGGCATGTGGTGTCGGATGAACGCTTTTGTATAGCTTCCCGTCCTCCCACAGCCCGATCTCGCCCGGCGCAAAGGTCTCTGTCGCCGGAATCGGATTCGGAATCACGCGATACCCGCCCTGTATCGTCAGAATCGTCCACAGCTCCGGTGCGTTTTCCGGGTCCTGGTCTTCCCTGTCCCATAGCGTGGAGAGCACCTTTGCCACCTTACCACCCCAGTTGATGCGCGTTCCGGCGGACACGGCCTCGCCGCTCTGCGTCAGCGTGGGATAGATGTCCGGGTGCTGCGCAGCCAACTCATCCGGCAAGGCCGCCGCCATGCTGTCGAGTTTCTCTTGCAATACAATCTTTTCAGGCGGCTTGTACAGCACAAGATAGTGCTCCATGACCTCCGTGTATTCACCCTGAGCGTATTGCTCAATCAGGTCAGGCGGCGTGTCGAGCGTGATACGGATGGTATCAACCCGCTCATTTCCGAGGGTTCTTTGTTCGTATAACATATTTCCTCCTTATGTAGGCGTTACGGCAACATTCACAAACGCCGATATTTTCGCCTGCCCACTCGCGCATTGAACTATGACTTTGTTCCACCCCGGCGTCAGACCTGTGACAACAAATTCCCCAGATGTGTTATTTACAATACCAATCCCGCTGACATATGCGCCATCAGTCGCCCTGTACGCCATTATTGAGTAGTTGACAGGCAATGCACCAGAGTCTTCGTAGATTCCGTAGACAAGTCCGTGTGTATGTGCACCGAGGGAGTGGGTGTGTCCCCCAACTGCGTGATTGTGATACCCGACAGTGTGAGTATAGGCGCCAATTGAGTGAACATGGTCTGCAATGTATGTCGTGCTACTGCCTGTCACCGTGTGACTGTGGCCACCGCCGCTATTTGCGTTTTTGCTTCCGTGGTCGTTAATCTCCACCATAGTATCATCAGTGTAACTCTCATCTGCGCTTAGCGTTGCGCCCCCTCCACTTGCCCCACCCTTCGCAAACGAACGGAACTTACTCGCCTTGAATGAGAACACGACAGAATTTATCTCGTAGTTCGCTGGGATGTACACATAGAACTCCGCAGGGAACTGCACAGACGATGATCGATACTCAGTCATATCCCAATAGGTGTGCGAGTATTGATGCTGAATTTTGGTTGCTTTGACGCTTCCGTCTCTTTTTACCGAGAACGGAGCCGATGCTGGCGTGGCGTTGCCAGCCCACA
>CAYXPO010000984.1:0-1689 GCA_964466925.1 uncultured Nitrospirales bacterium | reverse complement strand
ACATCCCGCCGCCGTAGCCGGGGCTGGGCGCCACCTCCCCGTCCAAGCACTTCAGTTGCCACACAAGCGTGCCCGTGAGGGGATCATAGGCATCCACGGTATTCTCGGAATTGAGAACCAGTTCCATGCCGAATTTCGTGGGAACGCAGGCGGGGGAGGCCCAGGATATCTTTTTCCGATTCGCCGTCCATGCCTCATGGCCGTCGGCGATGTCGAGCGCGAGGAGCTTTCCTTTGCTCCGCTGATCATATTGGACGAACAGCAGATTCTGATAGGCGATAAGCGATGAGGAATGCCCGTAATGATTGTCGGGCACCCCCAGATTCTTTCCCCATTTCAAGTTTCCGGCGGCGTCATAACAGACCAGATCGCCGTTGGCGAACAATGCCATGGCACAATCGCCCTGCACCGCCATCGAGGAGGCGGCAAAGCCGGTTTCTTCTCCCACTTTCGGCGGTTTTTCCGGCGTGCCGGGCATGGTGTCCACCGCACGGCGCCAAAGCAATTGACCGGTTTCCGTGTCGAAGCAGTACACTTCCCTTTTGTCTTCCGTGGCCCCGGCAAGAAAAACGCGCTTGTCCCACACAACGGGCGAATTCGCGCCCGGCAGGGGAACTTCCGTCTTCCACTTTATATTCTTGCCGCTTTCCACATCCCATTCCATGGGGGCGGTGGTGTAGAAGGCAACCCCGTATCCGCCGGGCCCCCGGAAGGATGGCCAGTTCTTCTGCATGGTTTCCCAATCGGGGGGGGCCACGGCGGACGCAGGGGCGGCGGCCAAGGCCGTGGCGGCGGGCGCGGCGGCGGGCGTTGGCAGTTCCAGGGGGGTAAAATACGCGGCGAGCAAGGCCGCCATCACCCAGAGCATTCCCGCGAAGGCGACCACTTCTTTGGCGTGCGCCCGCGAAATCCAATAGGTTTCTGCCGGGGGCGGTCCTTCCGGTCTGGGAAGGCGCGGGTGGTATTTCATGGCCGTGCGAATCGCCATCACCAGCACACACACGCCCCCCAGGAGCAGATAGCCGCCCATCTTGAGGTGCGCCTGGCTGACAAAAAATGCCTTGCGGGCCAGCAGATCGAGCGCGCGAATTTGCGCCACCAGTTTTTCATCCGGCTCCGGTGATGCCGCCAATTGCTGGCGCAACGCCAGAAGCTGTGGATTGTCCAAGGGGCTGACGGCGGTCACTTGCAGGTAATTGATCACGAGCAGAAGCGACACGGTGAGCGAGAATAGGCCGGAAACCACGGCCACGGCCGCGGCGGCCTTCCAGACCGGTTCATTCACGGAAAACCGGTTCTTTTCAGGGTTCTTTTTGGGCATTGTCACTCTCTACCGGGCAATAGGCAAAACACCGCGCGCAACTGAGGCAGGCGCCGCGATCGATCGTGTAGTCCTTGTTTTTCCGGATGGTGGAAAGGCGGACAAGCTTACCACAGACCACCAGCCCCATAAAACCGCCGAAGCAGGCGGACGCATGCTTGAACCGGTGTTTCAAGGCGTTCGCTTCTTCATACAATTCGGCGCAGGATTGTTTTCCCGTGCGGAACGCGTCGCTTTCGATGGTATGTTCCTTGACGCGCCCCTGTTCTTCCGCCGCGATGCGTTCCGCCAGGCAAACCGTGGGATGGAGCCGGGCAATGATTCCATTCGCGGCCGTTCCCGTGCCGGCCGCGCATCCAATGATCACA
>CAYXPO010000983.1:0-1694 GCA_964466925.1 uncultured Nitrospirales bacterium | reverse complement strand
GACGGGGAGAGCAATGAAGGGTCCATTTGGGAGTCGGCCATGTCCGCCGCCCACTACAAACTCACCAATCTCATCACCTTCCTGGACCGCAACCGCATGATGATTGACGGCCCCACCGAAACCGTCATGGCGCTCGAACCCCTGGCCGAAAAGTGGAAAGGGTTCGGGTTTCATGTGTGCGAGATTGACGGGCACGATTACAAGCAGCTTGCGGACGCCATTGACTTTGCCCATGCCTATGACAAGGGCCCGGTGATGATCCTGTGCAATACCATCAAAGGCAAGGGGGTGGATTTTATGGAGGACAATCCGGCGTGGCATTACGGCGGGTTGAATGCGGAACTTGTGGCCAAGGCAAAAAAATCGCTGGAGAAATTTGACGTATGACTCCTGAAGGCGGATTGACATGGACGGTGTACGACGCGAATAAACTGGCGTCGCGCGAAATTTACGGTATTGTGCTCGCGGATTTGGGCGCCATGCACCCGAATATCGTCGGATTGTCCGCGGACCTGGCGAAATCAACGAAGATTGAAACCTTCGGCAACAAGTACCCGGACCGCTTTTTCAATTTCGGCATTGCGGAGCAGAACATGTTCGGCGCGGCGGCCGGCATGGCGAAGGTGGGCTTGATCCCCTTTGTTTCCACCTTCTCCGTGTTCGCCTCGTTGCGCGCCGGGGAATTCCTCCGCACCGACATTTGCTACCAGAACCTCAACTGCAAGGTGATTGCCACGCACGGCGGCACCTCGTTCGGTTCCGCGGGAACCACCCATCACGCCACCGAAGACCTCTCCATCGTCCGGGCCTTCGCCAATCTCACTGTGGTGGTCCCGGCGGACGGCATTGAAACGGCCAATGCCGTGCGGGCGTGCATGGACATCAACGGCCCGGTGTACATCCGCATTGGCCGGGGCTTTGATCCCCCCATCTACACATCGGAAGACTACGGGTTCAAAATCGGCAAAGCCGTCGAGATGTGCGCGGGCACGGATATTGCCGTGATCGCCACCGGCGCCACGGTGTACCACGCCGTGAACGCCGCCAATATCCTCAAGCAGGAGGACGGGCTGAGCGTGCGCGTGCTCAACATGCACACCGTCAAGCCGATTGACGAAGAAGCCATCATGAAGGCGGTTCACGACACCCGCCGCATTTTGACCGTGGAAGACCACAATGTGATCGGCGGGCTGGGCTCCGCGGTGGCCGATGTAATCGCCGCCAGCGGCAAGGGCTGCGCCTTCACGAAGGTGGGTATTCCCGACACCTTCACCCCGCACGGCTATCCGGAAGACCTAATGAACCTGTACAAGACCGACACGGACGGAATTGTCGCAAAAGTCCGCGAAATCATGGGCCGCGAGTTTGAGGCGGACGAGGACTGGGAAGACGAGGTGTAGTTCATGGCCACCGAAAAAGACCTGCTGATTGCGCGTATTGTGTGCCGGGCCGTCTTGCCGGTAATCAAAGTCGCCCTGCACGACAACCCGAAAGTGAAAAAGAGCTTTGCCCACGTCAACGCCACGGTCCAGTTTCTTGCCAAGGACCCGGCGGGTCCCGTGGGTGCGCACCTGAAATTCGAGAACGGCGAACTTGAAGTCGTCCAGGAATTGATTGACAATCCGGACCTCCAATTCACCTTCTCCAGCGTTGCCAAGATGAACGCCCTGTTCGCCGGGAAAATGGTGCTGTTC
>CAYXPO010000982.1:0-1704 GCA_964466925.1 uncultured Nitrospirales bacterium | reverse complement strand
AACATGCCCTTCTTTGGGGAACAATACTGCTTTGGGGGGGAGCAATGCATTCCACCAATGCCGCGCTGGAGCCGGGCGCTGGAAGCCCCGAAAAGTTTGCGGCGCTGGATTACGACATCGGCGCGCCAGTTTTATCCGATATCTGGGTAGACCCTGTCAACGGAGAGGATACCCACTCTGGGGCATCGCGTAGTGAGGCGTTGCGGACGATTAACGAAGCATGGGCCCGGATCCCGCGCGAGACCACCTTGTCCACCACCGGCTACCGGATTCAACTGGTGACAGGGAGCTATCCACCGGAGTCAATTCCCCTCTGGCTTGAGGATTATAGGGGCACAAAGACCTTTCCCATCTTTCTAAACGCTGTGGATGGGCCGGGTACCGCCCTCCTCCGGGGCGCGCTCAACGTCTATCATTGTGCGTTCATTTATCTGACGAATATCAATGTAATTCCAACAACCCCGGATGGGGGAGACATGGTCCACTTCGCCGGCTGTAATGACCTCTTCCTCAAAAATGTGACGATCAACGGGAACGGGGCAAGTGTCCGCGAGGCTCAGGAGGGGCTCAAGTGCAACCAGTGCCAGCGCCTGTATGTCGAGGATTGCGATATCTCGGGCGCTTTTGATAATCCGGTGGATTGCGTTTCCGTCCAGTATGGCCATTTTCTGCGGAACCGTATCCATAATTCCGGGGATTGGTGCATGTATCTCAAAGGCGGTTCCGCATATATCACTGTGGCGGGCAATGAATACTACGATGGGGGCACCGGAGGCTTCACGGCGGGCCAAGGCACGGGGTTTGAGTACATGACGGTGCCGTGGGTGCACTATGAAGCCTATGACCTGAAGTTTGTGAACAATATCATCCACGATACGCAGGGCGCTTGTTTTGGGGCCAATGGCGGCTACAACATTCTGTTCGCCTATAACACTGCTTATCGTGTTGGGCAAATCAGTCATGTAATCGAGGTGGTCTATGGCGCCCGCAGTTGCGACGGAGAAACGGAAAACTGCCAAGCCAACCGGGAGGCCGGCGGCTGGGGGCCGACCCGGACCGGAACCGAAAATGAAGTACCGATCCCGGATCGGAACATTTACATCTACAACAATCTGGTTTACAATCCGCCCGGCTACCAAAGTGCATGGCAGCATTTTAGTGTGTTTGGCCCGGTTACTCCGCCCGCAGGCTCGAACCTTCCGTCGCCTGTTACGGCAGACGGCAATCTGCGCATCTACGGAAACCTGATCTGGAATGGGCCCGTGGATCATCCCCTGGGTGTGGGCGATAGTGAAGACCAGGGGTGCTATGAAACGAATCCCACCTGTACCGCGCAGCAACTCCGTGATTCCAACACCATCAATACCGTGCAACCTGCCTTGCAGGATCCGGAACATAATAATTTCCGGCCCGTGGCGGGAGGAAATGTATTTTCCGCCGCTACCTATGCCATTCCTGATTTTCCTGGCGGGGACCGCCCCAGCCCTCCGTCCAGTCCGGCGGGCGACTTGACCAATGGGGTGAATAGTGACCGGAGCGGCGCCTCAAGGTCACCGCAAGATGCGCCAGGAGCCTATAGTTCAACCGAGGCCGAAGGAGAAGCCGAAGGCATAAATGAAGGCGAAGGGGAAGAAGGGGAAGGGGTTATCGAAGGGGAAGGGGTTATCGAAGGGGAAGGGGTTATCGAAGGGGAAGGGGTTATCG
>CAYXPO010000981.1:0-1705 GCA_964466925.1 uncultured Nitrospirales bacterium | reverse complement strand
GCAACTTCGCCGAAAGCCTCGACGAATGGGCTTCCGAGGACCCGGGCCTGCTCCGCTATTTCGGCGGCGCCTCCCTCGTCACGCAATCCCACGGGCAATCCCTCATGTCCTTTTTCCGTGCCCGTTATCAAATCAAGGGCCTCTACCTGCTCGATGAACCGGAAACCGCCCTCTCGCCCAAGACACAAGTAGAACTCCTGCGTCTAATCACTGGGCATAGCCGGCAGGGCCATGCCCAGTTCATCATCGCCACACACTCCCCGATTTTGCTCGCCTGCCCCGGAGCCAGCATTCTATCCTTCGATTCCACGCCGCTCCGGTCCATCGCCTGGCAGGCTACCGAACACTATCAGGTCTATACGGACTTCTTGTCCAATCCCGGTTCATTCATGCCCAACGATTGAACTCGATTACACGTCCAGTTCGTTCTCCGACAACATGGCCACACGCTTGGAGACCGGGGAAGCGCCCAGCAGTTTCCGCGAAGGAACAGGCCTTGGAAACTCTGTTTTCTTCATAATGGTTTTTTTCATCTTGCGGCCCGTGTCCAATGGATGCCCTGGTTGAACCTTGGCGGAACCATTGCCGCCAATGACACCATTGAGAACCGACACCAAACCGCGAAGTTCCTCCGCCTGCCCCGACAACTCCTCGCTCGCCGACGCCGCTTCCTCCGAATTCGCCGCCGTCGCTTGGGTCATTTTGTCCATTTGCGTTATCGCCACGTTAATCTGTTCGATTCCACGCGATTGCTCGTTCGTGGCCGCCGACACTTCCGTGGCAAGATGCGCCACATTTTCAATCTTCACCACAATCTGACCCAACACCGCCGATACTTCCTCGGAAACCGCCACGCCATGCTCCGCGTTTTTCTGCGACTCCTCAATCAAGAGCGCCGTGTTTTTCGCCGCTTGCGCGCTCCGTTGGGCGAGACTCCGCACCTCTTCCGCCACCACGGCGAACCCTTTGCCCGCGTCCCCCGCGCGCGCCGCTTCCACCGCCGCATTCAACGCCAGCAGATTGGTTTGGAAGGCTATGCCGTCTATTGTTTTTACGATTTTGGCCGTCTCATCCGAGGACCCCTTGATGCGCAGGATGGCTTCGGCCATCCGCCGCATCGCTTCCTGCCCCGCCATCGCCGCCTGACGCGTATCACTGGCCTGAAGATTCGCCTGACCGGCATTCTCCGTGTTCTGCGCCGTCATCGCGCTCATCTCTTCCATTGAGGCCGACGTCTCCTCCAGATTCGCCGCCTGTTCACTCGCCGATTCCGCCAGCCCCTGACTGGATTGCGCCACCTGCGCCGAAGCTTCGGTCACATAATTCGCCGCCTGCGACAATTGCTCCACCACGCTGGAAATTCGCGTCACCAGCCCGTTCGCGATAAAAAACCACACCAGTATGGTGAGCAGCACGGTAACCAGCGAGGCGATAAACAGTATCCGCGTGCTGGTGTTGCTGATTGCCTGCACATGCTGCTCGCCCCGCTGCAGTTCCTCTTCATAAAATCCCACCCCAATCACCCAGTCCCAGGGCTGGAAATACATGATTCGGACCACCTTCATCCGGGGCAACGGCTCCCCCGCATTCTTCCATGGGTACCGGTCCTCCGCGATGTCTCCCGGGCCGAGGGTCAAGGCCTTTTCAACAATCCGTTGGATGAACAACGTGCCATCGGCGTCTCTTGCTTCCCAGATGTTTTCTC
>CAYXPO010000980.1:0-1705 GCA_964466925.1 uncultured Nitrospirales bacterium | reverse complement strand
TATTGAATAGTACCTTCCGAAAATTGACGGCCGTGTGGAATGTGCTCTCAGCGGCGGGAAAACGGGTGGGGGTCCTGGGGGTTCCCGGAACATTTCCTCCGGAGCCGGTGAATGGTTTCATGGTGTCCGGATTTGATTCCCCCGTGGCGACCCGTCCGGACCGCGCCTGTGTCTATCCGGAGACGCTCTATGCCGAGGTGCACGGGTGGCGGTACGCAGATTTTCAAGAACACCGTTTGGGGAAAGGCTGGCATGCGCGCGCGCTGCGCTCCATGCTCCAGTCCATCCAAAAAAAAGAAAAGATTGCGGGAACCCTGTTTTCGCGGGAACCCTGGGATTTTTTCATGGTGGTGTTCGGGGAATCGGACACGGTAGCACATCATTTCTGGCTGTTTCATGACCCAACATCGCCCCGGCATTGCCCAGGCCCCGCCAACGCCATCCGGGACATATACGCCCGCCTGGATGCCGCCGTGGGGCGTCTGGCGGCGCTGGCGGGACCGGAGGTGACGGTGGGGGTGGTTTCGGACCACGGATTCGGGGGCGCGGGGGACCAGGTGGTGCAGTTGAATGCCTGGCTGGCGGAAAAAGGGTATTTGACCTTTCGCAAGCAGAGAAAAAACGTGCTGAAGCAGATGGCGTTAACCCTGGTCCCCACGGCGCTTCGCGGGGCGCTTTTCCGGCGGTTTGGGGGATTGGCGGGACGTTTGGAGAGCGGGGCGCGTTTTTCGGGAATTGACTGGAACCGCACCACGGCGTGGTCGGAGGAACTGAACTATTTCCCTTCCATTCATGTTAATTTGGCGGGCCGCGAAGCCTGCGGTCAAGTCAATCCTGAGGATTATGAGGCGTTTACCGCGGAACTTTGCGAGGCGTTGGAGGCGTGGGGGCCGGTGGCGCGGGCGTGGCCCCGGAAATCGCTTTACCAGGGGCCCTATGTGGAACGCGCGCCGGACATCGTGCTTGAAATGGCACTGGAGAATGGGTATTCCTATACATGCTTACGGAGCGCGCCGGGATGTGCGCCGGTGCGCGCTTTGTCGCCCGAAGAACGCCTGGGCGGCAAGGAACGCGGGACGGCGGGAACGCATCGCGGCACGGGTGTGTTATTCTTATCGGAGAAAACCGATGCGGCTTCCGCCCGGCTGGAAGATGTGGCCCCGACCGTGCTGAAGGTGGTGGGGGTGGAAGCGCCCCCGATGGACGGGCATTCGCTGCTGGGCCGGGAGGATGCGGGCGGTGTTCCGAGTCCCTTCCGCACGGTGGAGCAGCCGTATTCGGACGAGGAAGAGGCGATAATCGCCGCGCGGTTGCGCGCGTTGGGATATCACGAATGACGATGCGTATAGCGATGGTGGGCGCTTGCCCGTATCCGGTGCCGCAGGGCTCGCAAGTGTTCATGCGCGACAACGCGCTGGCCTTGCGCCGCGCGGGATACGAGGTTCATTTGGTGGTGTACGGGCACGGGCTGGGCGAAGATCACGAGGGACTGAACCTCCACCGCTGCCGGCGCATTCCCGGGGATGCGCGGACGGCGGCGGGGCCGTCCTGGGTGAAACCCATGTTGGATGTGGCGCTCTGGCGGACCTTGCGGCGGGTTATCCGCGAGAAACAGATCGAGGTGGTGTGGGCGCACAATTATGAGGGGCTGCTGGTGGCGCTGGCGGCGGGAAAGCGCCCGATTATCTATCATGCGCACAACGCC
>CAYXPO010000979.1:0-1710 GCA_964466925.1 uncultured Nitrospirales bacterium | reverse complement strand
TATGAAGAATGGCCGTATTTCAAAGGAGAATGTAGACCTTTCGAGCCTGATCAGAAAAAACGTAAGTTAGTAAATATGCGAGTTGATTATATCAATCCAAAACCTAATACCATCATTTTAGGCTTTTCCCAAAAAGTTAGCATCATATTGATAGTGCATTCAAAAAATCCGTCTTCTCAAACCCTTTTTGCTCTTGGTTCAGATTTCATGATATATAGCTTTCAAATGAAAAAAGACGCACCGCATTGTGAAACATCCAAAGAGTTGCTAGGCAAGGAGGTTAATTCTATCGCTGAAATATCAACACTGAAAAAGACAGAAGGATGTCCTGATTTATGGAGAAAAACAATTAGAATCTACGATTCTCGTAAACAATTAAATGACGAACAAAAGAAAGAGCTATTGGATGATTTTAAATAAACTGTACAGAGACAGTAATTGGCTAACACCCGCCCTTGCGGATTGTTAATTATGCCGCATTCGGTATAGATTTTTCTTTCTTTTATTTTTGAGGCTCTTAAATACCGTTTTGAATTCTTCCTGGTTTAACGAATCATTTGAAACCCCAACCCAGGACCTGACCCTCACCGGCCTCTGGCACGTGACCGGACTATGCGCCGCCGCGGAATCCGGCCATACTGGCGCCAACGCCCTCTATTACGGCCAGGACGAAACCTGCACCTACGATGCGGGAACTTCCGAAGGAACCGCCGTGACGCCCCCGATCAGCCTGATGGGCGTAAGCACCCCCGCCTACCTCTCCTTCGCCTACTCCCTGGAAACGGAACAGGCCCCATGGGGATACGACATCGCCACCGTGGAAATCGCCCAGAACGGCGGAGCCTATCAAGCCGTGGCAGGCAACAATGCCACCGGAGACATGCTTGCCCTGGCCGATCCAAGCGCCGGATGGCAAAAGGCCCGAATTGACCTCGCCCCATATGCCGATTCCATCATTCAAGTGCGCTTCCGGTTCCAAACCATCGACAGTTGGCTCAACGACTACCCCGGATTCTATGTGGATGATGTGGTCGTCTATATCGCGCCCTCGGAAGAACAATCCGCGCTGCAATCCCTCCTGGAGCAATTGTGCCGGGCCTTGGGCCATCCGCAGGGGTGTGCCGCCACTGTAGACATGAACGGCCCCGAAGGCGGCCCCAACGGCATCCCGGACGCCGCCGAACTCGCCCTCATCGAAGCCCTCCTCCAAGACCCCACCATTGATTTTTCCGCGTACGGCGGCATCCAGGCCAACGGCCCATTCTTCACCACCTGGCTCGGCAACCTCCAAACCATGCAAACCCTCCTCGCTGGTTCCGGCATCGACGCCTTCGCCTCCCTCCTCGCCGCCTACATCACCCTCGGCGACGCCGACTCCGTTCAATTTGTGGTGAACACCGTCCAGCAACTCGCCGGACTAACCTTGGATCCCAACGAATTCGACCTTACCCAGCAGCACTTCCTCAGTTATCTTGGCGACCCCGACCACGACAACATCGCCAACCTCAACGAATGGCAATACAACGAATGCAACTCCGAGTATCCGGATAACGTCACGGCGTATGTCGGTGCCGCTCTGAGCCATTCCTTCAATCTCGTCCAGGCCCTGTTTGACATGGCGGGCGAAGACGCGGAAAACATCAATTGGAACGGTCAAGTAATGTCATGGATTCCGGACGAAATCGAAGGTCAACCCGAAGGCATAAGCGA
>CAYXPO010000978.1:0-1719 GCA_964466925.1 uncultured Nitrospirales bacterium | reverse complement strand
CTGATGTTGTGATTGCCCGACTCCTCAATGCTGAAACTGACCAGGTTTTTGGGGTGGGATTCCTTGCACCAGCGACGCACCGCGTTATAGCGTTCGTACAATAAAACATCCAGAAAGCGCCGGTACGCCGCCACCATTCTCCGCCATTCGCCATCTTCATAGGTTTGCTTGCCTAAGGGATTGGTCACCTGTCCATTTTCATCACGCGGCGCCGCAAAACCCCAATCCTTCTCGGCATTTTCAAGGCTGCCATAACGCTCCACAATCCAATCGCGCCATTCCGCATCATAGCGCTTCCGTAACTCGTGTTCCCGGAACATCGGTTCCCAATCCAGGTCATAGGCAAAAATGCAATCGCGTTCCGGCAACCGGTAATACGCGATCATTTCGCGAATCGGCGTCCAGTCAAAGTCCCCTATCGGACTTCCCGGCCGCAGCGACAAATTCGCTTTCAAGCCCAGTTCATCCAACTGCCGCATCATATCCAGTAGATTTTGCGCTTCCATTGAGGATCGATACAGGAAGATGCTCACCGCATTCAGGCCCATATCCTTTACGTGCAGCAAATCCCGGTGAATAATCTCCGGATCATACGAACGCGCCCCCATCCATCGTTCAAAATACTCGCCATCCTCCATGGCCATCCCAGATGACGGCATGTAATTCACGCCATGCGCCCGCCACCGTTTGCCCTCCAGCATGAAATCACCGTTTTGAACCGTGATAAACGATTTCCGGCCGTTGGGCTTCCACACATGGACTTCATGCCGGGCCCCATCCAGATCGACATCGCCCTCTTTCAACCTTGCCTTGGTTTCCAAGGGCGTATCGGAAACTTCACCCGGTTGGTATTCTTCCGCCACGCGCACGGTTTGCCCCGGCGCAATATTCAATGTCCATTCTTTAGCGAATAACGCCTGCGCGGCACCGTGCTCCGCAAGATTCACAGAGGCATGCACCCCGTCCACGGGAGTCTTTCCCAGGTTCACGACATTTACACCGAGCGTCATCGCTTGATTGGGAAAGTACGTGTAGAAATTCGCGCCGCCATCCAAAATAAACAGTCCGCGATGCATCCGTCGTATCACCTGTCCCAGCACCTTCAATGTTTCCGGTTGGAGATACCACACCTCATCCGCCACGGAAAACGATGCCCATGCTCCCCCCTTGTACACACCCGCCGCATGCACCAGCAAGGTTCCCGGGGCGCCGCGCCAGATGCCGTCTTTTGATTCCGCCACCACCAGCGGCTTCCAACTCCATTCGCGGCCCTTGTCAAAACCGCACGCCCCGGCACGCGGATGCGATGACCGAATATCGGCGGGCAGGGGCAAATCCACCTCCTCCGTTTTAAGGCGCGCCACATCCCGGCAGGGAAAGAACTTGTAGTCCGGCGCGAGTGTGTCCAAATGGGGCGGTGTGAAGACGGTGAACAGTTTTTCGTGTTCTGGTGTGCGTTCCGCCGATCCGAAGGGCCCCAGCCAGTATTCGTGTTTATCCCCGGTAAGATGAAGATGGGAATGCGCGATGCCGATGCTTACCTTTGCCGCATTTTGAGGGTTGAAAGAGGTATTCGCACGCGCCGGATCACTTTCCCAGAAATGAAAATCCTTCGGCTCCATGACATACTGTTGCCATTCGGGAGTCAAGGGCACCGTGCCGATCCAGCGCGATCCGTCTTTCTCATCCCACTCAATGGCCAATTCGGTGGTATAGGGT
>CAYXPO010000977.1:0-1728 GCA_964466925.1 uncultured Nitrospirales bacterium | reverse complement strand
AGCGGACTTTGCTCCGACGTGACGCAGGCATTTTTTTGGGTACTTTTTTGTTGCCACTACAAAAAAGTACCCCGCCGGAGGCCGTCCCCATGAAAAACTTAAGAGCACCAAGCGACATCAGTAGTACGCGAAGGGTGGAAGCCGTGCCCACTAAATACTTAAGAACAGCAAAATAGGCAACAAGCCCATCAAAAAAGCGGCTTAAGCCACTTTTTTGACACCCCTCACTTAATCACATCCACGCCCATAAACGGCGCCAACACATCCGGCACCTTCACGCTGCCATCCGGCTGCTGGAAGTTTTCAAGTATAGCCGCCACCGTGCGGCCCACCGCAACGCCCGAACCGTTGAGCGTATGCACAAACTCAGGCTTCGCCCCCTTCTCCCTGCGGAAGCGTATATTCGCCCGGCGCGCCTGAAAATCCTCAAAATTAGAGCAGGAGCTGATTTCCACATACCGATTGTAGCTTGGCATCCACACCTCAATATCATAGGTTTTAGCGGAGGAAAACCCAAGATCGCCGGTGGAAAGCGTCACCACCCGGTAAGCAAGCCCCAGCTTCTGTAACACGCGCTCGGCATCCAGCGTCAGGCTTTCAAGCGCATGGTAGCTCTCCTCGGGAAGCGAGAATTTCACAAGCTCCACCTGATTAAATTGGTGCTGGCGTATCAGCCCGCGGGTATCCCGCCCGGCGCTCCCCGCCTCGGCGCGGAAACACGCGCTGTAGGCGCAGTAATGAATGGGCAGCGCCTCAGCCGGCAGGATATCGTCGCGGAACATGTTGGTTACCGGCACTTCGGCGGTCGGGATGAGGAAATATTCGGTGCCGTCCACCCTGAAAGCATCCTCCTCAAACTTGGGAAGCTGACCGGTGCCGGTCATGCTGGCCCGGTTGACCATGTAGGGCGGGAACACCTCCGTATATCCATTCTCGATATGCGTCTGCAGGAAGAAATTGATCAGCGCCCGTTCCAGCCGCGCGCCCAGTCCTTTATAAAATGTGAAGCGCGCGCCGGTCACTTTCCCGGCCGTCGCAAAATCGAGTATGCCGAGCGCCTCGCCTATATCCCAATGTGCCCTGGGCTCGCCCTCAAACCTCGGCGGCTCGCCCACCCTGCGGATCTCCTCGTTCTCGGAGTCGTCCGCGCCAATGGGCACGCTTGCATGCGGCACATTGGGAATGGCCAGCAGCGCGTCTTTCAGCTCCGCGTCGAGTACCGACACCTGCGCGTCCAGCTCTTTGATCGCGTCTGCAATTTGCTTCATGTCGGCCATGAGGGCTTCGGTATCCCCGCCTTCCTTTTTCAGTTTGGGGATTTCCGCGCTCTTGGCGTTGCGTATTGCCTTCAGCCCCTCCACCTCTACCAGCAGCTTGCGGCGGCGCTCGTCGATCGCAAGGAAAGCGGAGATGTCCGCGCCCTTGTTCCGCCTGTTTTGCATGGCCTGGCGTATGGCTTCGGGGTTGTCGCGAATGCGTTTGATATCCAGCATGTGTGCTCCTCTCTGTCCTGTTTGATCCTGTTTGATCCTGCGGGGCTCCGCCCCGCGCCCCGCTCAGGGGATACATCCCCTGAGAACCCCGCGGCCTTGGAATCATTCTTCGAATGATTCCGGAAAAAACAATCAGGGTCTGCCCTGACTTCCATGCTTCGGCATGAAAACGGCTTTACATCCTTTCAGGCGCGGACAGCCCGATTAAAAACAGCCCGGTGGATATGACCGATCT
>CAYXPO010000976.1:0-1729 GCA_964466925.1 uncultured Nitrospirales bacterium | reverse complement strand
TTCCTTTCATATGTAGGCAATCAGCACCCCATGCACTATGCACAACGTTTGGAGGATTTTCCACGAGTAGAGTTTTTCCGCACCGTTTTTGTCACAGCGCCGGATTTTACTGGAGTTGACTCCATAGGCATCATTCGGTCCGCATACATGCATTCCTGTTGGCGATAATGCTCCATAAGCGCTTTTGTATCATGCCCGAATGATGCTGAAATACGGCTTCGCACCTTCCGAATTTCTTCTATGGCCATATCCTTTTTCATAACTCGTTATTCTCCTCATATTCCATCAATTCAACTGGTGTTGTTAGTGTAGGGGCCATTAGGCCAAGCTTCTCCGTAACTTTTCGAATATGTTCAAATTTGTTCGCATTTGCCAGATGCCGGCAATTCCATGTCAGGAGAAAGTGACAACTATGATATGCAGCAAGAGCTAGGTGTAACGCATCACCCTTGGGGTTGACCGGGATCACATTACGTGCCACATAAGTATCCACAATTCTTTCAATCTCCGGAACCACGGGAACCAAGGGAAGTTCTCGAATAAGATGTAGTGTCAACGCCTTATTGGGATGGTTTCCTTGTTGCAGTTCTTCAATGACGGCCAAGCTCGTTACCAGTTCAAAACGAGTGTGATGAATTTTCCACCATTGACGCGTCCAGTTTCGACGGGCCACCATATCAACAGACACACGCGTTTCATAATAAAAACTAGGAATGGTTGTCTCTATGTAAACCCTTTTGCGCATAACTTTCCGATAATTGCAGAAGTATCCTGACATCATTCTAGCAACGATAAAGCAAAAAGTCACTTCTAAACATCTTATTCATCAATCTTCAAACAAATGCATGGTATACTCTTACTAACTTGCGTTAGTATCAGCCGTGAGGATGCCGGACGAGTGGATAACGGAACAGAGGACATTTCGGAACGCGGGGAGCGCAGGGCGATGCCCCGTGCGGGCACGCACCGATCCACCGAGTTCAGCGCCGATGCGCCGCGTTCGGTGATTGGACGCGGCGTCATTGTGGACATCAGCCCGAATGGCCTGCAAATCCACACGCGCACCCCCGAGACGGTGGGACAGTCCATTGAAATTGAAGTTTTCCCCAAGGCGGAAGACAAAGAGGGGGTGCGCTTGAGGGTCCGGGGACGGGTTAGGTGGCGGAAGGCATTAACCAATGGGGAATGGGCCATGGGCGTGCGGCTGGCGGTGCATATCACGCCGCCGGAAAACCCTCTGGCCGGACCCCGCATTAAAGACATCCGCGAAGCCCAAAAGATTATGGGGGAAGTATCGCTGCAGTTGCAGGACGGGAAACCGTCCGAAATGATCTCAATTGGGTTGCTTGATGAATTTGCCCCATCGGCGTTGGAAGTGGAATTTCAACCCGTGCCCAGTGAAGCACAAGAGCGGAAGAAACGGCGCGGGGGAATACTTTTGTGGCTGTTGTGGGGACTGCTTATCACCTTTCTCCTCTCGGCTCTCTTTTGTGTGCTGTTCTATTTCCTTGGGGTATTCCCATCGTCCGGCGAAACAGGCTTTTTGATCCCACTTCCCATGCCGGTGGAGAAAACGGAAGGCGAGGCGGCCCCCCTCCCTGCCACACCAAACATGACAGAGACGGAAGGCGCGGCCGTGAACGTTCCATCCTCCGAACAGGTATCGGAAACGGTTGGCAAGACCCTGCGCGCACCGGCGGAGGCGCTGAATCGCGCCCACACTTCCATG
>CAYXPO010000975.1:0-1733 GCA_964466925.1 uncultured Nitrospirales bacterium | reverse complement strand
GAGCCGGACTGCCCCCGGGATTCGTAACCCCCTCCCCTTCGATAATGATGGTCAGGGTGCGAATATCTTCAACAAAGTGGGCGGTGATATTCCGGTCTTGATCCATGGTGACCGCAAGTTCAAAATTTGATGGATCAGCGCTTATGGGCAAATCACCACTCCAGTGGGAAAACAACCATCCGGAGGGTATGTATGTGGGAAATAGTGTGCATTCAGCCCCGGCGGCATACAGGTAATCGCCCGCGCCGTAGTTCAGAGAACCCTGTCCTTCCGCGCCCACGGCGAGTGTAAATCCCGAATTCACAAAGGTGGCCGTAAGGGATTTGTTTCCGTCCATAAGTATCTGGATGTTTTGTTCATATCCAGTATGAGCGCCGCTCCAACCCGCGAAATAAACATGAGGAGATGGATTTACCGATACATTTGCATATCTTCCATTCAGATAAGAAAACATCCCAATTCCTGGCGAAATAGTGCCAATGGCCTCCCCGGCCCGCGCCAGACTCAGCATCCAATTCCCAGGAACAAATTCCGCCGTGACCGTGCGGTTCCGGTCCATAATCAAAGATTGCATGGGCGTTTCAGGATTAGCACCCGCCATTAAACCGCCACTCCACTGGGCAAAGGCGTCGCCGCCACCGACGAGTTGCACACCCAGCGTTACCGCCGCCTCATTCCGGAAACCATAGGCGCCCGGCGCAGGATAGGTGTTGCCATTTCCTGTTTTTTGAACGGTCAATATCCATACCGGAGGCACAAAGCAGGCGGTGATTGTACGGTCCTGGTCCATGAGCACCGTGATCTGTGGTGCATACGGATTCATTCCGCCAATATCCCCTTCCCAGTGATCAAAGGCGGAATCACCGTCGGAAACCGCCGTGATCACGATTGTGCTTCCCACATTGTAGCTGTGGGTCCCGGCGGCCGGATCAACAGCGCCGGAAACCGGGCCGCTCATGAGCATGGTTAACCGCGCTTGCGGATTATCCACAAACACCGCCGTGAGATAGCGGTTTTGGTCCATGGTTACCGGGAGGTTGTCATTGTACGGGTTTGCGTTTCCTATATCGCCTTCCCAATGATCAAAGCGGTATTCCGCTGAAGCGGGCGAAGCCCCGACAATAAAGGTTGCGCCAGACGCAAAATGGTAAGGGGTGTTTAGATTAAAATCCATGATATTCCCATTGCCCTGAACCATGACGACAAATTCATACCCGGAATCAACAAAATTGGCGGTTACGGTCTTGTCCCCATCCATCAAAATTCGAACATTGGGATCAAATCCTGTGACGGCCCCCGACCAACCATTAAAGTAGGCACTGGGATCGTACTCAATTCCAACTTGCGCCGTTTGCCCATCCAAGTAGGAATAGACGCCCGGTTCTTGAAAGGTTCCGACCCGCACGGGACCCGTTTTCATTATGGTAAGCTTCCAATCCCCCGGCACAAAATTCGCCGTGATGGACTTGTCTCCATCCATGAAAAAACTGATGCCCGCATCAGTCGAACTGATGTCGCCGCTCCAATGGCTGAACGCTTGGCCGCTCAGGGAGACAGGGTAGGCGATTGCATTGGTTTGACTGTTTTGAAGGATGGCCGTGTCACCGGGTTCCGGGGATGTGGTGCCCACGCCATTTACGGAAATGGCAAGGTTGAAGGTGAGGCCACAGACGGCGTTTGAATTGATATAGGCCATGGGGGCCAGCGTTTGCAGTTGGGCAAGTTGGTCTTCC
>CAYXPO010000974.1:0-1735 GCA_964466925.1 uncultured Nitrospirales bacterium | reverse complement strand
ACCGGACATGACAGTTGGCTGCTGATTCTGCCGGATAAGGCGATTCTGATAGCCTCCATCAGCCCAATAAGGGACCGAAAGAACGGCCCCGATTCTTCTCCATCGAGGAAGACCAAGACTCCCTCCGGCTGACACCCAGGGAAAACAAGCCTTGATTTCACGGATTACTATCCTTTTGGTCCCTTCTACAAGACGCACTTTTTACCATCCGAGTTAAGGGCGCGCACATTCACCCTCATTCATCCCTTTTCTTCCCATTCATCCCAGGATTCCCATACTTCCCATCTGTCCCTGCGCGGTTTCTCCGGCATTTTCGGTACAATAGAGGCGGCCCTCTCACGAACCCAAGAAAGGAACAAAATGCTGGGATGCATGCCTTGGATAACCAGTGCCTTGATCTTATGGGGCGCCGCGAACGCGCCAACACTCTGCGGCCTTCGCGCGCCGGAGGATTTTCCGGTACGGACTGAATTGCCGGACCCGTTGGTGCTGAATAATGGGGAACGGGTGATCAAGAAAGAGGATTGGCCGCGCCGCCGCGGGGAAATCATCGCGCTGCTGCTGGACTATGAATACGGCCACCTGCCTCCGCCGCCGGACAATCTGTGCGCGGAATCCATTGAGACGAAGCCGGCGCTGGACGGCAAAGCCGTGGCCACCACGTTTGTGCTCGCCATGGGGCCGGAACCCCGCTTCCGCATGCACTGCGGGCTGTTGCTGCCCGCCGCCGGCGGCCCGAAATTCCCGGTAATCATCGCCATTGATCCGGTATGGCAGGAGCATGTAATTCCCACGGCGGCTCAGGTCATCGCGCGCGGCTATGCCTTCGCGGGGTTCCTCTATCACGACGTGGACAATGACAACGCAGACCGCTCGGACGGCGTGTATCCGTTTTATCCCGGCTATGATTGGGCCACCCTCGCGGCTTGGGCCTGGGGCTGCATGCGGCTCACGGACTACCTCTGCACGCTCGAAGCCATTGACCGGGAGCGCATGGCGGTCACGGGGCATTCCCGGACGGGCAAGGCCGCGCTGTTGGCGGGGGCGCTCGACGAACGCATCGCCCTGACGGCCCCGCATTGCTCCGGGGCGGGCGGCTCGGGTTCGTTCCGCATTCAACCCAAAGGCGTGGAAACCCTGGCGCTCATCACCGACCCCGCGCGGTTCCACTACTGGTTCCATCCCCGCCTGGCCGGATTCGCGGGCCGGGAAGACCGCCTCCCCTTTGACCAGCATTTTCTCAAAGCACTCACGGCCCCCCGCGCACTGCTCTCTATGGAGGCGCGGGCGGACACCTGGGCCAATCCCCAGGGCGCACAGCAAACCAACCTCGCCGCCGCACCCGTGTTCGCTTTTTTGGGCGCGAACGAAAACATCGCGTTCTTTTGCCGGGACGGCGGACACGACATGCTCCCGGAAGATTGGGGGGCGTTGCTCGATTTCGCGGACCATCTCTTCAAAGGCGCACCGCGCCCGGCAACGTTTTCCCGGTGAAAATCAAGCGCTTTAATGAATTCACTACGCGGGTTGACACATAATCAAACGCTCCATCAACTTCCATCCTTTTTGTGTTCCTCGCGCGGCTCTGGCACAGCGTGAAATACGAGGACATTTACGTACGCGAATAGGCCGATGGTCACCCGCTGCACACGGGGCGCGCCCGGTACTTCCGGTTCTACCACCACGAGCGCCCGCACAGTTCGCTGGGCAACCAGACCCCGGCCCAGTGCCACCA
>CAYXPO010000973.1:0-1736 GCA_964466925.1 uncultured Nitrospirales bacterium | reverse complement strand
GACTGCACCAGCACGCGCGCTATCGCGGTGCGTTGATATTCACCGCCGGACAATTGGCCGATGGGCCGCCGCGTCAAACGTGTCAACCCCGTTTGTTCCAGTGCCTTATCGGTTTTTCGGGCTTCTTCCAAACCGGGCCGGTGAAACCAACCGAGACGCCCCGCGGCGCCCAGCCGGACCGTCTCCCGCACGGTCATCGGCAGGCGGGGATCCACGGTCTCCACCTGAGCGACGTATCCAATACGGCGGCGCAATTGATAGCCGCGCCATGTGGGCAGCCGTACGCCCAGAATGTCCACTTGACCGCGTGCGGGAGCAAGCAAAGCGTTCATCAACATAAGCAAGGTGGTTTTTCCCGCGCCGTTCGGCCCGATAATCCCCACGAACTCACCCCGGTGCACGTGCAGGGTAATGGATTCCAACGCCAGATGGTTGTTGCGCGCCACGGACGCCCCTTGGATATCCACCAACGGCTCACCCATGCATTTTTCGCCAGGCCGACACCCCGTCCAGGAGTTTGTCCGTATTTTTATTCACCATGCGTTCCCACGTCTCCGTGCCGGGCTCCGAGCCGGGAAAATTGGACAGGACCACGGGCACCGCTTCCGTTGATTGGGCCAGACTCTCCCCCATTTTAACGCCGCCGCTTTGCAGGTTGTCAATCACGAGCTTCACACCCTCTTCTTTCGCGTAACGCGTCAACTCGTCCACCTGCGCCACACTCAGGCCCTCCGGACGCCCAAAGGTTTTCACCACATGAAATCCCGCCCACTGAACAAAGGCCGCCTGCTGTTCATTGCAGAGAACAGGGACCGAGGCCGGCTGCACCGCGGCTAACCGCTCCCGCACCGCCGTGCCCGCCCTGCGGGATCGGGCCGCCAATTCTTCCGCACGTGTTAGAAGAACCTCTTTCTGGCCGGTGAACTCTTCCGCAAGCAGCGTTCCCAAGGCGCGCGCCGCGTCCGCCCGCATCTCCGGCACCATCCAGTTCCCGTCCACCGGCACCACCCGCACCCGTTCTTGGGGAATGCCCGCCGCCGCAATCGCCCCGGTGATATTGGGCATTGTTTTCTGCCAAGGCTGAATGAGCAGCAAACGGCACCCCGCCACCGCTTCAATGTCACCCGGGCGCATGTCGTAATGACCGGGGCACATGTCCGGTGGCAGCAGGGTTCTTGCGGGAACCTTGGATTGCATCAGGTCATTAACCAATTCCTGAACAAGGGAGGTGCCGGCGACAATCTCCGGCTGGGGCCGCCCGCACGCCAGCCCCAGCCCCCACAAAAGCATCAGGCCCAACGGAACAGCCGCCTTTCGCAAAACAAACATGGGTCGCCTCTGTCGTTATACCCGTTGCCGGGAATGTAATCGTCTTAATATAACCCGAAATGACTGTTCTCCAGCAACATGCCTTCGTTATTCACGATGGGATATTCGCCGGGATACCGGATGAAAGCGGCATGGCCGTCCATGTACAGCACGTTGCTGCCGCCGGGAACATGATTATAGACCAAGCCCCCCGCCGTCGCGTTGGAATCGCCAAAACTGCCGAAGGTGTCCCATTGCACGGCGATCACGCTTTGCGCCTTGGCGCTGTTCGCAGGGCTGTTGATGTCGGTGATGAAAAAACGCTCGATGCCTTCACGCAGCCGCAGCACCCGGTCCCCCCCCGCGGCGCCTTGCGCGATATCCCGGTCCACCATCGTCGGCCAGGCGCCGTCGTCCATTTTCAAATC
>CAYXPO010000972.1:0-1740 GCA_964466925.1 uncultured Nitrospirales bacterium | reverse complement strand
GGAAAAAGAGGCGGCGCGGCAGTCGCTTATCGGCAAGATTGTTCAAGCGCAGGAGGAGGAACGAAAAAGCGTGGCCCGGGAACTTCACGACCAAATTGGCCAATCCCTTTCGAGCACCCTGCTTACGATGGAATCCTCCTGCAAGAATTGCATGGCCCGGCATCCGGAATGTGATGAGATAAAGGACGACATCCGGGGCATGATTGACGAGGTGCGCCGTCTGGCCTGGAATGTGCGCCCCTCCATCCTGGACGACTATGGCTTGGGCCAAGCCTTGGCGCGCTATATCAATGAAATCGCCAAACGGGCGAGTTTTTCCATTGATTATCAATGCGTCCTGCCTCCGGAGCATTCCCGGCTTCCCGGTCAAATCGAAGTCACCCTCTACCGGGTGGCGCAGGAAGCCATGACCAATATCATCCGGCACGCCCAGGCTGCCCAGGTCAGCGTCATTCTTATGCGGCATGAAAATGAAATCACGTTGATTCTGGAAGACAATGGCAAGGGGTTTGACATGGACGCCTTGGAAGGGCGTTCCACCCCGCCTTTGGGCATCATCGGCATGAAAGAGCGGGTGGCGTTGGTGGGGGGAGACTTAACGGTGGCTTCACGCTCTGGACATGGCACAATCATCCGTGTCAGAATACCCTTGGATGAGGAAACCATACCGTCGGAATTGACGATGGGGAGAGCCAATGGCGATACGAGTGTTCATAGCGGATGATCATGCCGTTTTCCGGAACGGGCTTCGCATCCTGCTCGAAAAGGAAAAAGATATCGAAGTGGTGGGGGAAACCGGTTCCGGGCACGATACCCTTCAAGCGTTGGATTCCTGCAAAGCCGATGTTCTCCTGCTCGACATCAACATGCCCGGACTCTCCGGCAACCGGGTGGCGGAGGAACTCCTGAAAAAACGGCCCGCCCCGGCCATTGTGGTGCTCACCATGCACGAAGACGAGTACTATTTGCAGGAACTGTTACGGATAGGTGCACGGGGTTATGTGCTGAAAAAATCCACCGGCACCGAGGTGATTCATGCCATTCGCGCGGCCTACCGGGGCGACACCTATATCGATCCGGCGCTCGCCAATTTGGTGGTATCCCCCTATGTGGGACATGCCACGGGAAAGAAAAGCAGCCGCCTTGACTTGCTGACGCAACGGGAAAAAGAAGTCTGCACCCTGCTGGCCTATGGGCACACGAATAATGAAGTGGCCGAGAAACTCTGTATTTCCGACCGCACGGTGGAAACGCACCGCAACAACATCATGGGAAAGCTGGGCTTGACCAGCCGCGCCGAACTGGTCCGGTTCGCCATTGACAATGGCCTGCTGAAGGTGGAGTAAAACGGAACCATTTTGTTCTACGTAGTTTTTACGTATGCCGCCAACCTGAAATCAACACTTTTCCCTGATGCCTCCCGCCCGAAACCACGGTACAGTTTATACAAGTGGCTGAACTGTATCCGGCCCTCATAAGGTTACTGGCAATGAATCGAAGGCAATTTCTGCAAGTCCTTGGCGCAGCAGGTGTTAGCGGAACGGCAGGTTCTGCGGCGGCTGCGGCGCCGGACACGCCGTCCGAGGACGGTTTTGGAATGCTGGTTGACACCACCGAGTGTATTGGTTGCCGGAAATGTGAATGGGCGTGTTCCGAAGCCAATCAGCTCACCAATAACCCTCTCGAAGCCTATGAAGACACCGGAGTATTTGAACATCCCCGGCGCATGACCCACGATGC
>CAYXPO010000971.1:0-1744 GCA_964466925.1 uncultured Nitrospirales bacterium | reverse complement strand
GAGCGGAATGCTGCGCACGTCGTGGCCGTCGATGGTCACGCGGCCCTGCGTGGTATCGAACACGCGCGGAATGAGGTTGATCAATGTGGATTTTCCCGCGCCGGTCGCACCGATGATGCCCAGCGTGCTGCGAAAGAGGTCCGCGCCGAAAAAGGAGCCGGGCACGGGACCGTCCACCCAATGAAGGGTTAGATACCGGTGCAGGAGCCCTTCGTAGGGATTCCATTTGAACCGGCGGCGTTCGGACGCCCCCCAGATGTGAATGCCGGCCTTGTGCGCGATGGCTTCGAGAACCGTGGATTTCCCGGTGCCGTTTTCTCCGATAAAGAAGGTAATGGCGGAGTCCAATTCCATATGGCCAAGCTGTTGAATCACGGGGCGGTCAAAGGGGTAGTGATCGCGTGTGGGGTAGGCGTCTGAGGCGAAGGTGAGCGCGCGCAAATGGGGCGGCGCGGGCGGCGGGTTTGGGGCGGGAGATTCGAGAGCCATGCCGGGTATTATTTCCTTGACGGGGCGGGTTTGGTGGAAAGGCGGCATTGGCCGAAGGATTCCGCGACATGAAAATCAGGTTTTGGGATGGGCGCATCCACCCAAGTAATCCAGCGGGGCTCCGTATCGGGTTGGGTGGAGAAAAAATCGGCGCGGAAAAGGCCCGCGCGCATACGGAATCCGGGCTTCAGATCAAGTCCGCATTGCTGTAAGGCGCGGCGGCTGATGGCAGCCTCCACTTGATACCCTTGCGGGGTTTGGGTGACGGCATGGCGCCACCCGGAATAGGACCACGTGGAGTCGAATTGGCGGTAGAACCGGCAAGAATAATCATGGACGGCGCCCCGGGCCGCCATCTCAATGCAATAGTAGGTATCCCGCGGGTTTCCCGTCCAAAGAAAGAGTTCGACGCGATCCTGCCCGTCCACGTCGCGTTCGTTGCCGGAGGGGAGGCGGGCAATGAGTGTGTCATCTTGGCAATCAAAGGCCAAAATGAGATTTTCGGAGTTCCAAAACAGCCAGGCTTTTGTTGGCGGAGGCGTTTGGGCGGTATTTCCGGCGATAACGAACGACTGCAATGGCGGTGTGGCCTGATAACAGGATTCCTCCAGTTTCCCATCAATTATGGGGGATGTTTGAAGCACCGGAATGTCCAAAGAAGGAATGGTTTTACATCCCGGGCCGAGGAGGAGAAGGGAAAGCAGTCCCAACCCCAGAAACAGGCGGGGATATGTTGTTACGGGGTGGGTCCGGGGCATTTTCTTCACGGCGTCTCTTCCCGCTCGAATATATACATCTCCATAGGCATCACGCCCATGTACCACGTCATGGTGGTTTCCTCAATGGCGACGCGGAAGGTCATCGGTTTATCATCATAAATGGGATCGAGCAATTCGATGGTACGCGGGGATTGGACCGTCAATTGAGTTCCGGAACAGTGCTTGTAAAGCTGATAGGCGGTGCCCAGCAGGGCGCCCTGCCGGGTTATTAAGTTGTCATGGAAATCATACACTTTGAAGGTCCGGGCCGGGATAAGGCCTCCCTCCCACCGTTCCTGGGTGAGCCGCCACGCGCCAGCGAGATCGGATTCTGAAACAGGCGCAAAACAACCGCTCCCGCAGAACAACAGGGATAAAACGCAACCCCACAAGAGGCCATGTGCATTTCGCAAGGACAAGTTCATTGTTTTGTGCCTTTTCCCGTGGTTTGATGCGTTAATTTGTCACATCCGTTCATGGTTATGCAAATCCCTTGC
>CAYXPO010000970.1:0-1745 GCA_964466925.1 uncultured Nitrospirales bacterium | reverse complement strand
CATCGTGGCCACGCCCGCAACCGGATGGCACTTCGATCATTGGTCGGGCGCCCTGACCGGCACGCAAGCCTCCGGCCAGCTCACCATGAACGGCAATCTGCAATTGACCGCGCATTTTGCGCGCAACCAAGTCACCTACTCCTTGGGCGCCACCGCGCAACCCGGCGCGGGCGGCACCGTTGCCTTGTTCCCCGCCGGCGGCGAATATCCCTCCGGTTCCTCCGTGGTCGCCTCCGCCACGCCTGCGCAGTATTACCGCTTTGCCGGATGGACCGGCGGGATTACGAGCACGGACAACCCCGTTTCCATCGAGATGAACCAAGACCGGGCGATTGTCGCCAACTTCGTCTATGAACCGCCCCATTTCACCCTCGACACATGGATCCAGCCTTCCGCAGGCGGTTCTGTTGCCCTCAACCCCCAACAGCCCGAGGGCGGATACTTGGTGGGCGCCCAAGTTACGGTCACCGCTGTGCCGAACGCCAATTATGCGTTTACCGGATGGCTTGGCAATGCCAGCGGCGGCCAAAATCCCCTCACTATAACCATGGATGCCAACAAGACCTTGGCGGCGTTGTTCGAGTTCAGACCCGCGCGCGTCAGCGTCACCGCCTCCGCCCTTCCCGCCAATGCGGGCATGGTCATTTTGTCTCCGCCGGACATTCTGTATATTCCGGGAACGGAAATCAGCGCCGCGGCCCTCGCCGATGCCGATTTCCGCTTTGATGGTTGGGAAGGCGACATCACCGGCGCGTCCAATCCCATCACCTTTACCGTCACCACGAACATGACGATCCGCGCCCGGTTCGTGCCCCGCGAGATGCTGCTGGCCACGAGCGTCGAACCGCCCCAAGGCGGATTTCTCACCCTCACTCCTCCGGGAGGCAGTTATCTGATGAACACCATGGTCAACCTGTTGGCCACTGCGCATCAGGGGTACTTCTTCAAGGAATGGCAGGGGGATGCCACGGGCACGTACGAGTCGGTGAGTGTGAAAATGAACAGCAACAAGCAGGTAACGGCCCTGTTCGACTGGGAAGTCAAATTCCCCGATGCCAACCTGGATGCCGCCGTGCGCGAAGCCTTGGGATTTAAGGGAATCGAATCCTACTATGCCTCCGACCTCGCCAACCTCATCACCCTCAACGCGCCCGGACGCAATATTCAAAGCATCGAGGGCTTGCAGAATTGCCCGAACCTCGTCTCCGTGAACCTCGCCAACAACAAAATCACCAATCTCTGGCCGTTGGTGAACAATCCGAACTTCGGTTCCGGTTGCATCCTGATGGTCACCTCGAACGCCTTGACGTGGACTGCCTGTGATCCGCTGGACCGCCTCGAAGCGCGCGGCGTAACCGTTTCCGCCGATGACGTCTGCTCGGGATACCAGTTCGTGTCCCTGCGCGATTATTGGCCCATGGAAACCGGCTCCGCCTGGCCCAAGGCCCTTTTTGGATGCGGCGCCACCCTGCTGTCTCCCGCCGGAACCGCGTCCGCCTCGAACAAGACAGTCGCCGGCCACTATGAAATTAACGGACATACCGTCTGGAAATTGGAATATCTGCCGTCCGGGGCCTCCACGCAAAAAGCCGCCGAGTATTACACCTTTGCCAACGGCGGATTGTATCTGACCACGGATCCCGGGGATTTCTCCTATCTCCCCGAACTCACCTTGAAACCCATCCTCCCCGAAAAAATCGCCTTGGGACAACCCTGTTACCAGTGTGATCGCACCTTCGGTCTGC
>CAYXPO010000969.1:0-1745 GCA_964466925.1 uncultured Nitrospirales bacterium | reverse complement strand
ATGGTTCCACCGCGAGCTTTCATCGCTCCGTGGGGGATGTGGCGGGCTTGGATACCATCGCCATCCCGCTGGACACCATTAACGCTGAACTGTTCTCGGACATCACAAAACAATCCATCATCTCGATTGCGGGCATTGGACTGCTTTGTGTGTCCATTTTGCTGGTATTCCGCTTCGTGGTGACCAATCGCCTCGCCGCCATGGCCGCCCACTTCCAAAAAATCGCCGAACACCCGGAAAGCCATTCGATGACGCCCTTGCCCGTGCGCGGAAAAGACGAAATCACGGTTCTGGGCCATGCCTTCAACCGCCTGGCGGCCCAACTTCGCGCCGCGCATGAATCCCTCGAACAGCGCGTCCAGGAACGCACCGCGGACCTGAAACACGCCAACACGGCGCTGCAACAGGAGGCGGAAGAACGCCGGCACGCGGAAGAAGCGTTGCGCGCCAGTGAAACCCGCCTGAAAAACCTGTTCCACGCCGCCCCCATCGGATTGACGATTGCCGAGGGCCGAATACACCGCATGGCGAACAAACGGCACTGCGAAATCACCGGCTACACCGAAGAAGAGCTTTCCGGCCAATCCACCCGAATTGTTTATGATACCGATGAAGAATTTGAACGCGCCGGGCAAGCGCTGTACGCCCGGCTCGCGGAACAGGGCCAGACCTCCGTGGAAACCGTATTCCGCCGGAAGGACGGAGAACTCCGCAATGTACTCGTAAGCGCCGCCCCCCTTGACCCGGACGCGCCGTCCGGCCCGGCGGTGGTCGCCATCCAGGACATAACCGAGAAGAAAAAAACGGAAGCCGCCCTTCAATCCATAGACGCTTATCAACGCCTGATTATCCGGCATGCCCCCTTCGGCATGCATTTTTACCGCCTCGATCCGGACGGACAACTCATTTTTGAGGGGGGCAACCCCGCCGCGGACACCATTTTGGGCATGGATCACCGCGCCTTGGAAGGGAAAATTATTGAAGAAGCCTTTCCCGGGCTGCAAAAAACCAGCGTGCCCGATATCTACAAACGCATCGCCCGGTACGGGGGAATATACCATCAGGATCACGTGAATTACTATGAGGAGAACGGCCTTTCCGGCGCCTATGAGTTCCATGCCTTCCAGACAATGCCAAACCGGATGGCAGTGTTTTTCGCCGACATTACCGCCCGGAAACAAGCGGAGATGGAACTGCGGAAAAGCGAGGAACGCTACCGCCAAATCGTGGATACGTCGCAGGAAGGGATTTGGTGCACGGATGAAAACTTCATCACCACGTACATAAACCCCAAAATGGCGGAACTGCTCGGCCACACTCCGGAAGAAGTCACGGGACGTTCTTTATTGGATTTCATCCATGAAGAGGATGTACCGGACCAAATCAAGTACTTTGAACGCCGCAGACAAGGGTTTCGGGATCGTTATGAAAGGCGGCTGCGCGCCAAAGAGGGCCGTGATCTCTGGGTGCTGTTCTCCGCCACCCCGCTCATGGACGAAAACAATCATTTTCTCGGCTCCTTCGCCATGCTGACGGACATCACCGAGCGCAAACGCATGGAGGAAGAACTGCGCGCCAGTGAAACCACCCTCCGAACCATCTTACAGGCGGCGCCCATCGGAATCACTATCACCCAAAACCGGGTCTTTCAATACGTTAATGAACGTTACTGCGACATTGTGGGGTATTCCCGCGAAGAGTTGATAGGCCATTCAAGCCGCAGGCTGTACGATTCCGAAGAAGAA
>CAYXPO010000968.1:0-1746 GCA_964466925.1 uncultured Nitrospirales bacterium | reverse complement strand
CGGCATCCCCATCACAATTTTCGCCAACTGTGCCGTATCCAGAAACAGATGGTGATACATCAGATTTTCCGGACCATCATCCAACCCCCGGATGATATGCCCTTTCAGCGTATTGCCCTTAATTCCTCCCGTGTCCTCCGAAAGCCCCCCCTGCCCACGGCAATCCAGCGCCGCCACCGAAAAACCCATCCCCACAAACCCCAGTTTCTCATGCCACTCCCCGCAATTTCCGCTGTACCCATGAAACTGCAGCACCGCCGGATGCGGTTGCGCGCCGTTTCGGGGCCGCAGGTATTTCGCATGAATCCTGGCCCCCCGCACCCCCGTGAAATACAGGTCAAAACACTCCGCGAACGGCGTCTGAAACCCGCTCGGAATCAATTCCACCCGCGGATCCACCGCATTCATCTCCGACAACGCCCGCGCCCAATACCCGTCAAAATCCTCCGGACGCGGATTCCGCCCCGCATACGCCCACAACGCCTCCAACGGCATCTCAACCTGCGCCATATCCATTTCTCCTGGTTGAAGCCACTCATTTTATGCAATTGCCCCCGTCTGTTCCACTCTCCGAGCGGGTTCACGGGTTCAGGGCCTGTACTGGCGCAAGGTTCGTAAGCGCCGCAACAAACGATGAAATCGTGTTCGCATTTTGCTTAAACAACCCGCCGCTGTCCACCTCACAAAAAACATGAATAGCGTGACCGGGAAAACCGGCCCGATACCATGCATAGTGGGCCACCCAACAGGCAGTGCTGATAACCAGGGTGATTATAAACACCCTGTATCTTTTGATTAAGTCCATGTACTGTTCCGGCATCATTCTTGCCCTTCTAATGTCTTGATAAAACGAGCAATGGACTTCCGGCGCTTAAACGGGGGGCGGCTTCAAACCACCGAGTAAACGAGCAGATACCTTACATTACCGGCGGGCTCTGGACCCTTTCCATATCGTCTCTCCCATCTCTCACGTTCTTGAATTGAATCTCCAAACCGTTTATACTGCGTCGAAGCTAATCGGTGACAATATGCATGGCGATGCTATATTTTTGAGCATTGCTCAGGAGCTAGGCATGGCACAGGCTAAAATGAAAAGCCAAGTCCCCTCCATATCCGAAGTCCGCCGCGAGCGTGAACGGAATGAAATGATGGACCGCATCATGGACGCCGCCCGCGAGATGTTCGTGCGGGACGGCTATGAGGCGGTCACGCTGCGCAAGATCGCCCGCGCCATCGAGTATTCCCAAGGCATCCTCTATCAGTACTTCAAGGACAAACAGGCGTTGCTCGAGGCGATCATCCGGAAAGATTCCGAGGACCTTCGCAATTTCATGCTGGAATCTGTGAGGCTCGACAACCCGGTTGATCAACTCGTGGAGATGGGCAGGAAGTACGCGATCTGGGGGGTAACTCACCCTAATCATTATCACTTGATGCTCCTGCCTCCGAAAGGATGGCGGGGTTGCAAATCGCAGGACGCTGTCGAAGATGCGGCGCCGATCGAGCAGGAACTGCTTTCGGTGCTTCATCTTGCGGCGAAAGGCGCGATAGAACTTGGACTTTTCAAGGAAAAATACTCCGACCCATCATTGGCCGCCGCCACTCTCTGGGCCGGCGTTCACGGAGTGGTGCTCCTCGAGATAGCCATGGATCCTAAAGACAGGGCAATGATGGGCGGTAAAGACACAACGTTCGAGGCGCGTTTTGAGACCCGTCAGGAATGCCGAGACCGCCCCACGGGTGAGA
>CAYXPO010000967.1:0-1746 GCA_964466925.1 uncultured Nitrospirales bacterium | reverse complement strand
CGCCGCGCTGCGCCGTGGCCGAGCAATTCATGTACATCCAGTCCATGCCGTTTTCATCCACAAGACGGATCAGGCTCTGGGTAAGTTCTTCGACGGTTTCGTTGAAGGCTTCGCTCGGGCTGTGGCCGTTGGCGCGCAACACTTCATACTGGGCCTCCATGATGCCCGCGAGCGCACCCATCAGCACGCCGCGTTCCCCCGTGAGGTCGCTGAACACTTCATTCTCGAAGGTGGTGGGGAACAAATAGCCGGAGCCGATGGCAATGCCGAGGGCGAGGGTGCGTTCATAGGCGCGGCCGGTAAAATCCTGGGCCACGGCGAAACTGGAGTTGATGCCGGCGCCGCTGAGGAAGTTCCGGCGCACCGACGTGCCGGAACCCTTCGGGGCAACCAGGAGTACATCCACGAATTCCGGCGGGATGACCTTGGTCTGGTCTTTGTAGACAATGGAAAACCCGTGGGAGAAGTAAATGGCGTCGCCCGGGCGCAGATATTTCTTTACGGTGGGCCAAATGGCCTTTTGGGCCGCATCCGACACCAACATCTGGATAATGGTGCCTTTGTTGCAGGCTTCCTCGATGGGAAACAGGGTTTTTCCAGGAACCCATCCGTCCTTCACGGCGCGGTCCCAATCCTTTTTGAAGTCCGGGGATTGGCCGATAATGACATTGAAACCGTTGTCGCGCATGTTCAGGCTCTGCGCGGGTCCCTGAACGCCATAGCCAATTACCGCGATGACTTCCTCTTTCAGGACTTTCTTGGCCTTTGTCATCGGAAATTCTTTGCGGGTGATGACTTCTTCTTTTTCCCCGCCAAAATTAATCAACATAACGTGTCCTCCCACGTGTCACATTGGGGCGCGCCCCAACGCTGCTTGCGAACAACTACAAAAACTCAACGGGAACATCCGGGTATTGTAGGGGTTTTGTGCTTCCCGTTGCAAACCCGCAGCGCCTTTCGCTAGGCTTATGATGAAAATCAACATAAGGAAAACATCTTATGAACGAGTTTCCCCGGACCACGGTGGGCGGTCAGTCCCTCTCCCGGATGATTATCGGTTCCAATTGGCTGCTCGGGTATTCCCATCAAAGTGTGGCCAAGGATGCTTTCATCAAAAGCCACCACGGCGCCAAGAGCATCGCGGACGTGCTGGAGGTTTATCTGCGGGCGGGCGTGGATGCGGTCATGGGGTGGCTGAACGTCAACCCGGTGTTCGTGACGGCCATCCGGGAGGCGCAGGACCGTGTGGGCCGGAAAATCATCATTATTGATACGCCCAGTGTTCCCATGACGAACGGGGTTCTTGATTATGACGGGGCGGCCCAGGTTTTGGACCAATCCGTGTCCGATGGCGCACGATTCTTTCTTCCGCATCAAAGCACCACGGACGTGCTGGTGGACCGCGGGCGCCGGGAGGTGCGCGGCATGGACCGGCTGTGCGCGATGATTCGCGAGCGCGGCATGATCCCGGGGCTTTCCACGCATATGCCGGAAAGCGTAATCTACGCGGATGAATCGGGCCTCGATGTGGAAACCTATGTTCAAATTTACAATGCCATCGGATTTCTGATGCAGTTGGAAGTCGAATGGGTGCATAAAATCATTCGGGATGCCAAGAAACCCGTGATGACGATCAAGCCGATGGCGGCGGGGCGGCTGTCGCCGCTGGTGGGATTCGCTTTTTCCAGGAATACCAGTCGCGATCAAGACATGGTTATTGTGGGCGCCCTGACCCCCGATGAGGCC
>CAYXPO010000966.1:0-1787 GCA_964466925.1 uncultured Nitrospirales bacterium | reverse complement strand
GCTAGAGTGGTGCCAGTATGGGGCTATTCATTTTTCGCCTTTCGGCCACGGCGGCAACGCCGAAAGGGGAACGCGCGTCCTAGGCGCTTCCCGCAATCGCTCCGCCCTCAAGGTCATCGGCGACAGGCGCTATATCGACTATTCGCAGAGCAATATGCTCCGCGAGGAAAACCTGCGGCAGGCCTTGGAATCGATGAAGCACATGAAGAACGAAGGGCCCTACAGCCGCTTGAACATGGACGAGACCATTCGCGTCACCGCCCGCAACGGCGGTGAAATCGATCTGATCTTCGAGCGGGATTTGCGCGACAAGATCAGCGTGGCGCTGCTAGTCGACAACGGCGGCTATTCCATGACGCCTTTCATTGATCTTTCCCGACTGCTCTTCGCGAAGATGCACGAACGCTTTGAAGACCTGGAAACGTTCTTTTTCCACAACACCATTTATGAATCCGTCTGGCGAGACTTCCGGCGGACCCGGGCTTGGCCAACGGAACAATTGCTGCTGCGGAAGCCGGAAACGAGGCTGGTGATTATTGGCGATGGGGCCATGGCGCCCGAGGAACTCGAGGCACGAGGCGGCGCCATCGACAACTATAACGATTTCAGCCGCCCGCCAAGCCTCTATTGGCTTCAGCGTCTTGCCGAGCGCTTCCCCCATGTTTGCTGGTTGAATCCCATACCCCGGGAACATTGGGACCGCGTGCACGGCGCTTATACGCTCCGCTCCATTGCTTCCCTGTTTCATATGGAAGACATGACCCTGGGCGGCGTCAAGGGCATGGTCGAACATCTCAGTGAGCGGTAACATTTGGGCGGCGGCAGTCCGAAGAAAGGAGAGATGATTTATGAAACCTGCATGGATGTTCTATGCTGTACCTTGTCGACTGTTTGTTGGAGTGACCGCAGCCCTTCTGCTTGTCGGCGGCGCTCCAGCCGCGGAACTGCCGTGGGATGTGGAGGCCTTGTCTCGCCCTCCGGCGACATGGCCCGCGGAAGGCTTCGAGGAGCCAGGGGTGCGCGCCTTGTTTTATGAGGGACAGCCTTTTGCCGGGAAGCCGACGCGGGTCTTCGCCTGGTACGGCGCGCCGGAAGCGAAGCCGGGTGAGCGCTTCCCCGCCATGGCGCTGGTTCACGGCGGCGGAGGCACGGCTTTTGCCGATTGGGTGCGTCTGTGGGTTGGCCGCGGCTATTGCGCCATTGCCATGGATACGTGCGGATGCGTGCCTCGCGGCGAATATGGCCATTGGGAACGCCACGAATACGGCGGCCCGGCGGGGTGGGGCGGATTCGAACAGCGGGATGCGCCCATCTCGGATCAGTGGACCTATCATGCGGTGGCGGATATCCTCCTGGCCCATTCCCTGCTGTCCTCCTTTCCCGAGGTGGATGCGTCGCGAATCGGTATCACTGGCATTTCCTGGGGCGGATATCTGACCTGCATTGCCGCAGGCGTTGATCAGCGCTTCAAATTTGCCGCGCCTGTATACGGCTGCGGATTCCTCGGGGAGAACTCGGCGTGGCTCGACGTCTTTTCTTCCATGGGCGCTGAGGCCGCGGCCGCCTGGCTGGCCATATGGGACCCTTCCGTATACTTGTCCCGAGCGACCATGCCCATACTTTGGGTCACCGGCACAAACGACTTTGCCTATCCCATGGATTCGCTGCAAAAATCCTACCGCCTGCCGTCCGGAGCGCGCACCTTGTGTCTGCGTCTTCGCATGCCCCATGGCCACGGCGGCGCTGGGGAGAATCCGGAGGAGATCCATGCTTTTGCCAACAATTTG
>CAYXPO010000965.1:0-1794 GCA_964466925.1 uncultured Nitrospirales bacterium | reverse complement strand
CAATTTTCCAAGGAAATCCGTACTCCTGACCGGCTATCTGCGGAAGATGGGCTAGTCCTTTTCGTTGGTTGCGGCCATGCCGCGCCAGGAAAGTAGGAGGAACAATTTCCTTGAAAAGACGTTGGATGTTATTGGAGGGTAGTGCAAAAGGGGGCACTAAAAAGGAAAGGCCGCCGCTCCGTGGAGGGTATCACGTACTAACGCGGCGGCAAATCAATGCAAGCGCAGGGGGTGACTACGCCTGTTGATGGGGAGGCATGTATTCATTGGGCCGGGTCACCGCGCCAATCACCCCGCGAAGCTGGTCAAGCACATAATCCACAACACTTTGGACCACATCTTCTAACTGGCGATTCATGGCGGTTTCTCCGGTTGCTTTGTGCCTCCGCAAGGGCTGTTTTCGCGCCTCGCGGCTGCTTGTACATACTACCGTCAACTCCGGCCTCTGTTACAGGTAATCCCTTTTTTCCTGAAAAAGTTCCAACACCTTGGGAAAAGGCCATAAACCCCGTAAACAGCGGATTGGGCGAATAGGGAACTTTTTGCGCCCATGCGTGATAAATACATTTATACTTGAAGACTTCCACAATTTCTGCTAGGATGCCTAGTGCGGAAGTCGAGCAACCCCAAACAACCAAACTAACGGGAAAGGTAAGGGAGCTACACTATGAAGACGAAGTCGTACTGGATGGTATTGACAATGGCCTTGTGTCTGGCACTCGTTGTGACCGGAGCCACGGGCTGCAAACACAAAAAACAGGAACCGGTGGTCACCACGCCGGCCAAGACGGACACCGGCACGGGCGGTCAGCCTGAAGTGAAAGACATCTTGTTTGGGCCGAACGGATTGCTGAAGCCGGTGTATTTCGACTTTGACAAGTCGAACCTGCGTCCGGATGCCATCGAGCAGCTCAACAAAAATGCCGAAGTCATGAAAAAGCACCCGGAATACATCTATCAGATTGCCGGCCATTGCGACGAACGCGGCACGCAGGAATACAACCTGGCGCTGGGCGAACGCCGCGCGCTGGCCGTCCGCGATTATCTCATTTCCGTGGGCTTGGGCGCGGATAAAATCGTGACCATCAGTTACGGCGAAGAACAGCCGGCGGCCCCGGGCCATGATGAGGCCTCGTGGTCGAAGAACCGCCGCGCCGAGTTCAATGAAGGCAAGAAATAACGAAAGCGATAACCATGCACTCACGACCCCTGATATGGGCTAGCGCGGCCTTGGCGCTCGTGGTGTTCACCGGCTGTGAAACGCTGGGCACCTCCAAACAGATGCGCAATACCCTCTATGACACCAACAAGCGGGTACGGTCACTGGACGAAAACCTCGGCGGTTCCGTCAGCAAGCTGACCGAAACCTCCGCCACCTTGATGCAGCGTGTCAATGAAGGGGACGAGCAGATGCGCCAGTTGCGCTCCATGGTGGAAGAGAACCAGACCCGGCTGGAATCATTGTCGAAAGACATCGCCGACCTGAAGTCCACGCTCTACCGGCGCATGGGCCTGAGCACGGCCCCCGGTGCAAACCCCATGGAACCCCAAGTCGGCGGCGTGAGTATCGAACGCAGCGGCGCGCAGCCGATGACCGCGGACATCAGCGCCCCGCCGTTGACGGCTCCGGCCACCCCGGCGGCGGCTCCAGCCACCCCGGCGGCCGCACCATCCGCAGGTCCGTCCGCGTCGGCGGCTCCGGCGGCGGCGGCCCCGGCCACCCCCGAATAACACAAAGTTTTACAGGACGCGTAAACCCCGTACCGATCGGAGAATTATTCCGACGCCCTGACG
>CAYXPO010000964.1:0-1797 GCA_964466925.1 uncultured Nitrospirales bacterium | reverse complement strand
ATGGGCTTTATCGAAGGCACCACGGCGGCCTGGCCGGGGCATTCGGCGCGGGTGGAGATTTATGGGACGGAAGGCAGCGCGGCGCTGCAAGACGGCGAGATCGTGTTGTGGAAATTTGCGAAACGCAAAGCGATTGATGAAAAGATTGAGGCCGTGATGGGCCGGGAGTCCGCCCTGGGGTCGGGCGCGGGCGATCCGTTGGCGGCCTTGAAAAGCGAAGGGCACCGGCGGCAAATCGAGGATTTTGTGCGCGCCATTCAGCAGGGCCGCAAACCGCGCGTGGACGGCCGCGAAGGGCGGCATGCGGTGGAATTGATTGAAACCATATACCGTTCCGCGAAACTCGGCAAGGCTGTGACGCTGAAATAGCGGAACGAGAAACCATGGGCAGGTCAGGAGTGACAATGCGGATTATTTGTACGCTGGGTTTGATATTGGGATGCGGTATGGCATTTTCGCAGGAAGCCCCCGCCCCCACCGCGGCTTCCGATGTACCCGCGGTGGTCGCAAAGATTGGCGATGAAGTTATCACCGGGCAGGAATTTCAACGCGATTTGGAATACCGGGTGCGGCGCGTGGAATTGGAAACGGGGCGTCCGGCCACCGTGGATGGCGCGTTCCGCCGGGACACGCTGGACGATCTCATCAATGGGCGCGTGATACGCGTGCTGGCGAGAAATGCCGGCATAACCGTGTCCAACGAGGAAATCGAGAAAGAATATGCGGAGGGCAAGGCGGCCTTGGGCACCGAGGATAACTTTCAGGCGTATCTGAAACATGAGGGGATGACGGAGGAGGCGCTGAAGGGGGAAATACGCCACCGCCTGATGACCGAACGATGGGTGGCCGAAAAAACAAAGGGGATCGAAGTGACGGAGGAGGAATTGAAGGCGGAATACGCCCAGTGGAGGAAAGAAGGCCGCACAAAACGGGAAACGCCCACGGCGGACATCGCGCATATTCTGATTCGCTCCAAACCCAATGATGCGGCGGGCATGGAAGCCGCAAAGAAGCGGGTGGAGGACCTGCGGGCCAAGATTTTGGCGGGGGCTAAATTCGAGGACGTGGCGCGGCAGCAATCCGAGGACCCCCTTTCCGCGCCGCTCGGCGGGGTGTATTACGAAGCCACCGCCGATAAAATGCTTCCGGAAGTGGCGGAGCGCATGTTTCAACTGCCGGTGGGACAGGTTTCCGACCCATTCCAATCGCGGCTGGGATGGCATATCATGCTGGTTGAGGCGCGCAATGATCCCGGCGAAGTCCCCTTTGAAAAGATGCAAGATCGGCTCAAGAACGCGATCTTTGCCGCGAAAAAGCATTTGCTGCTCCAGCAATTGGTGGAGGATGCGCGCAAGGTGTTGAATGTCGAAGTACTGGAGGCCGCGCCGGGCAGCGGTGAAGCCGCCGCGCAACAAGGGAAGTAATGCATGGATACGGACAAGCGCATAGACGTCACCATTGTGGGCGGGGGGATGATTACGAATGACCTGATTCTTCCTTCCGTGTATCACTTGCAACGCGGAATGGTGCGGAACATCGCGGTGTGCGCGCTGAACAATCCGCCGCTTAAGGCCCTGAAAGAGAACAAGGAATTGCAGGAGGCGTTTCCGGGGCAGGCGTTCACACCCTATCCGGCGCTGGAAGAGCCGCCGGACAAGAACTTCCCCGAACTGTTCAAGGCGGTGTTGGCGAAGATGGCGCCGCGGCAGGCGGTCATTGTGGCCATGCCGGACCACCTGCACTATTCCGTGGTGATGGAAGCCTTGAAACACAACCAGCATGTATTGTGTGTGAAGC
>CAYXPO010000963.1:0-1799 GCA_964466925.1 uncultured Nitrospirales bacterium | reverse complement strand
ACCTTATCGCAATCACCGAAAACATGACCGTTGGCGAATACCGCCTTGCTCCCGGAAGCACCTTCGACCCGGTAGATGTCCATGCCGGCGACGAGATTTACTATATTCTCGAAGGAACAGTCACCATGTTCAACCCCGAACTTGGTCAAACAGTCGAGGTGCACGCCGGGGAAAGCATTATCATGCCATTGGCGGCTCCCCACAAGGCCTACAATTTTACCAACGGATCCGCGCTAATCCTCTATGTCATAGCGCCTAGAATCTGGGACGAAAACGGCCCTCCGCTCAGTTATGACAAACCGATGGCGCGTTACAAGCAGGAAGAACGTGGAAAAGGAGGCGTGAAATGAAGCAAATGCAGCTGGGTGATTTCCCGGCGGACTGGAAAGAAGCGCGTCGGACCACCAGGTTTACCAAGGTCACCCGTGAAGACGCCATGAATATGGTCAGCGGCGAAAAAACACCAGTGCTTCTGAGTTTTCGCGCCAGCAACGAATATGTACACCTGGGCGAACTTATAATCCCGTCGGGGGGGATCGGGCCCAGGCAGACGGAGTACGATTCTCATAAAGGCGAAGCGGTGTTCTATGTAAGAAACGGCACCGCGACCTTTCTCATCGAGGAGACTGCCGAAGTCTTCGAAATCCCCGAAAAGGAGTACATGTTCATTCCGGCGAACACGCGGTACAAGTGCATCAACTATTCAGGCGAAGTCGTCACCTTGGTGTTCATCGTGGCGCCCAATCTTTAGGTGTACAGGAAGAGAAACGGGAGGTGTCTAATGAAAAAGCTTCTTTGTGCCGCACTGGGGTTGATTGCATTGGCCGCCATGGCTCCGGGCGTGTCTATCGCCGGTGAAAAATGGCTGAAAGGCGGAGGCTCCAACACCATTTATATAATCACGGCGTCCTATGCCACTCCAATGTTTGAGACAGAAGCCAGAATTGCCGCCGAGACGGCCAAGGCGTTGGGGTATGACGTCAAGGCCGTATCCCATGACGACGACTTGACCAAGCAAGACAGTATTGTTGAAATCGCCATTGCCGAAGGAGCCGCCGGCATCCTTCTGGATAATGCCGGTGCAGAGGGGTCGGTGGAGACCGTGCGCAAGGCGAGCGCCGCCGGGATTCCAACCGTGATTATCGATCGCGAATTGGCGACCGGCGGCGTCGCGATCGCGCAGCTTGTCTCCAACAACTACCAGGGCGCGCAGGCGGTGGCCGAGGTGTTTGTGGAAGCCATGGGTGAAAAGGGCGAATACGCCGAGTTGTTGGGCAAGGAAACGGAGACCGCATGTGTCGTTCGTTCCCAAGGGTTCCATGACGTGATCGATCAGTACGACGGCCTGGTCATGGTCGCGCAGGAAACGGCGAACTGGGAGCAGAGCACCGCATATGCCAAGATGGAAACGATTCTTCAGGCCAATCCGAATATCAAAGGGGTTATTTGCGGTAACGATCCGATGGCCTTGGGAGCCGCCGCCGCCTGCAAGGCCGCCGGCATTGCCAATGCCGTTATAATCTCGGTGGATGGGTCCGACGAGGCCCGCGACGCCATAATCGCCGGCGACATGACCGCCACGGCGTTGCAACAAGCCGCACTTATGGCCGAGCAGGGCATAAGGATTTTGGATAGGTATTTAAAGACGGGGTCCACCGGCACCGATGCTGAAAAAGTCCTGATAGATTGCCTGGCAATCACCGCTGACAATGCGAAGTATCTCAAGCAATTCGTATTCAGCGAAAAGTAAACGATGTCCAATTCGACTGTGGGGGCATGATACAAGTCATGCCCCTTTT
>CAYXPO010000962.1:0-1800 GCA_964466925.1 uncultured Nitrospirales bacterium | reverse complement strand
ATAATCACTGTTTTGTGAATTTTTGTACTTTTCAACTACAGGAGGGAGTAGTCATGGTGAAATTCCGTATATCCTCATCAACCCTGGGGCTCTTTGCCGGGCTTCTTGTCTGTGCCGGAGTGGTTGTGGTTGCGCCAGATGCGGATGCGGGCCCGGTATGTGCGCCGAGGAATTGCGAAGGCCCCCTGACGTTTACGGACGCGGCGGCGGAAGCGGTGGTGCGCAATGACATTAGCAAGCCAACAGGCGATATCATGCCGTCCGATATCGCCGCGTATTACCGGTTCAATGGCCGGTTGGGCAATATTACATCGTTATGCGGCGTGGAATGCCTCACCGCGTTAACGTACTTCAATATGTCGCTGAATTTCAGCCTGAGCGATATATCCCCCCTGGCCACGATGACCAATCTTACGGAAATTGACATGTCGGGGTGCCCCGTCAGTGACATCAGCGCCCTGCAAAACCTGCCCAATCTTTCAATCGTGCGCATTATTGATACCCAGGTGACGGATTTGAGCGCGTTCGTCAACAATCCCGGGATAGGAACGGGCGATACGATTTATGCGGCGGGTTTGCCCTTCGGCACCGTGCCAACTTTGTGCGAACAGGTGTATACACTGCGCGCACGGGGTGTGACGGTGAATACCGGCACAACCGAACAATGCACCGGGGGAGGCGAAGGCGTTGAAGAAGGACAGATAGAAGGCCCGTCGGAAGGGCAAAGCGAAGGCGAAACCGAAGGCGCGGTCTGTTACACCTTAACCATTAACGTGACGGGCAATGGGTATGTGGCGGTGGACCCGAATGTATCGTGCCAGTTTCCAGGAACCGTGGTGACCTTGCGGGCGTTCCCCGATGCGAATTGGCTGTTCGATCATTGGGCGGGCAATGTGTCCGACACCGGTTCGGCCTTGACGAACATCACCATGAACCAGGAAGAGACGGTGACTGTGACATTCGTGTCTCAAAGTGCAGAGGGTGATGTGGAAGGTGCGGTGGAAGGCCAACCCGAAGGCGAAGGGGCAGAAGAGGGCACAGTGGAAGGCCAACCCGAAGGCGAAGGGGTGGAGGAAGGCGCGGCGGAAGGCCAAGCCGAAGGTGAAGAAGACCCGGCGCTGTGTCCCGCCGGTTCCTTATTCGGCCAGCCGGTAAGCCCGTTCGCCGATTTGTTCAATTTCTCCTTCAGTGATGAAGCGGCCTCGAATTTCATGTATGAGTCGTTTTCCGGGGTGACGGAAGCGATTGGCGGCGTCGTATGGTGGGGGATTAATGTGATGGGAGAAGACCGTTCCGTGGCCTGTACACGCGCTCCCGACGTGTACAATGTGTATTTCTACGCGGATGAAGCCGGTTTCCCAGGTTCACTGTCCGCGCAATATACCGTAATGCCCGCCCGAACCGAGGTGGGTTTGGTTACGCAAGGGCCGAGCACCGGCGTAATGCTGTACCGGTATGAGGCGGTGTTGCCGGTTCCGGTGTCGTTGGAATCGGGCTGGTTTTCCGTGGCGGGCGCGGGCGTCTTCACCGGCTGCTACTTCCAGTGGGCAAGTTCGGAAGTGGGCGATGACGCATGTGTCGTTTTAATCCCTGATGGTTACCTGACGGTGGGTCCGGACTTGGCGTTCTGCCTGCTGCCCGTGGTGAATGTGGAAGGCCAGGCCGAGGGTGAAGGTCAAATGGAAGGCGAAGGCGTGGTGGAAGGCAGCGAAGAAGGTAGTGTAGAAGGCGCGGTGGAAGGCCAACCAGAAGGCGAAGGCGGAGTAGTAGGCGGGGAAGAAGGCCGTGAAGAAGGCAGGG
>CAYXPO010000961.1:0-1802 GCA_964466925.1 uncultured Nitrospirales bacterium | reverse complement strand
CGAGTGTTTTTCCAAGCAGGTTATTGACTACGGTCCGGCGCGCGCGGGAAATGCGCTCGGCATCCATTTCGTGGTTGCGGACCTGACGGGGGACGGGCGATTGGATATTGTGGCCCCCGGCAAGGACGGCCTGTATGTTTTCTTCAATGAAGGCGTTTAAGACGGCGGCTCGATAAGCGGCGGGTTTTGCTTTGCTTCACCCGCCTTACGGGCATATCCCTGGAGAACAGCGCATGGCGGAAGGCAGGAAGGTTCGGATTGGTTTTGTGGGGACGGGCGCGATGGGGCAATGCGCGCATTTACGGAATTATGTGACCGTGCCCGGATGCGAAGTTGTGGCGTTGGCGGAGTTGCGGCCGCAATTGGCCCGCCGGGTGGCGGAGAAATATGGCGTGCCGAAGGTATACCCGGATCATGAAGCCTTGCTTGCCGAAGAAAAACTGGACGGGATTGTGGCCACGCATGAGTTTTCCCGGCATGGGGTGCTGGTGCCTGAATTGCTGAAGGCGGGAATACCGGTTTTCACGGAAAAACCATTGGCGGGGTCCGTGGAATCGGGCCGGAAAATTCTCGATGCACTGGCCCGGAGCGGAACGTGGCACATGGTGGGCTATCACAAACGCAGTGATCCCGCGGTGATGCACGCCAAGCAGGAAATTGACCGGATGAAACAAACCGGCGAATTGGGCAAACTCACGTATGTACGCTTGCTGATGCCCGCCGGGGATTGGATTGCCGGCGGATTTATGGAGCTTATTGACACGGGCGAAGCCCTGCCGGAAATGCGCCACGAACCGCCCGCTTCGGATATGGACGCCCCCGCGTTTGATGACTATACGCGGTTTGTGAATTATTACATTCATCAGGTGAACTTGATGCGGCACCTGCTGGGCGAGGACTATCGCGTGACCTTGGCGGACGCCTCCGGGGTGTTGTTGGCGGTGGAGAGCGCCAGCGGGGTTCCGGGGGTGATTGAAATGTCGCCCTACACAACAACGGTGGATTGGCGGGAGGAGGCGCTGGTGGCTTTCGAGCATGGATATGTGAAGATTCAACTGCCCGCGCCGTTGGCCCTGAATCGTCCCGGCCGCTTGGAGATTTTCCGGGATCCGGGCGAAGGCGCGGCCCCGGAAACCATTGTTCCAGCCTTGCCTTGGGTGCATGCGATGCGTCAGCAGGCCCTAAATTTTATCGCGGCCATCCGGGGGGCGATCAAGCCGCCCTGTGAAGCGCCCGAAGCCATGAAGGATCTCATGATCGCGCGGGACTACATCCGCCTGCGCTTTGGAAAATAAAAACCGTCCGCGCCGCTTACGCAAGCAGGGCGGCGATTTTCAGCATGAAATCACCGAGTTTCCCGCCGTATTCGGGGCTGCCGTCGCTGATGACCAAGCCTGTGGCAATGGCGGACACCGTGTCCACGGAATTGGACAACACCGGCAGGGCATTGTCCACGCTGGTGAAGCGCATGTGCACAAAGGGCTGCCGCCGCGTATACATGCCGCGCCCGGCCTTGGTCTGCCCCGCCTTGATCATGAGCCAGCAGGCGATATCGGTGCCGTCCACGGACCACTGGTAGATGCGCTCCGGCTGATGCGCCGTCCACTTCACCATTTCCTCGTCACCGAATTTGTTTAATTGACTCAGGGCCGTTGAAACCATGTAGAGCGTCATTTTAACCTTGAGATAGGCCTGCAGGGGGTCTTTGGGCTTGGCGTTGGGCATCAGGATTTTCAGGCCCATCAACACGCCGAGCATTTTCACCAACAGGCCCACCCTGGCAAGGCCCTTGATGCCGAACA
>CAYXPO010000960.1:0-1802 GCA_964466925.1 uncultured Nitrospirales bacterium | reverse complement strand
AGTGGTATTGTCGGCAGACAATGCCCCTTTTTCATTCGCGAAAAATGAGCCCCTGGCGATAAAATCCGCATCGCCCAGCCAAACCCAAGTGCCCCGGCGGGGTTTGTTCGAACTCACCCTTGATGTGCGCGCCGCCTATGCCAATCCCTTTGATCCCGGGGAGATGGATGTGTTTGCGTTTTTCAAAAGCCCGAAGGGGGAGACGTGCCGCGTGAACGGCTTTCTGAATCAACCCCATGCGCGCCGTTTGGAGAATGACCACGAAGTCATTGTCCCGGCGGGGGAACCTGTTTGGATGATTCGTTTTTCTCCGGGAGTGGAAGGGAAATGGTCGTACACGGTGCATGTAAAAGACCGTACTGGAGAAGTTTCCGCGCCCGAAGCGGCATTTGAAGCCCTCCCGTCTCCCACGCGCGGATTCATCCGGATATGCCCCCAAAATCCCCGGGTGTTCGCTTATGAAAACGGCCAGCCCTGTTTTCTCGTGGGCGAGAACATGTGCTGGAGCTGGACGCGCGGCACGTATGATTTTGAGGATTGGCTGGCCGCGCTGAACACCGCGGGCGGCAACTGGATTCGGATATGGATGTGCAGTTGGAATTGCGGCCTGGAATGGACCGGCGGCGGTTATGCCGGACTTGGCCAATACAACCTTGCGAACGCCTGGAAACTCGACCAAATTCTGGATGCCGCGCACGAGAAAGATGTCGCGGTGATGCTGTGCCTCGGCACCTATGGCGAGTTCACCACCGGAGGTTATTTCAACGAAGGCCAGTGGAACGCCAATCCCTACAACGCCGCGAACGGCGGGCCCTGCGAAAAACCGGCTGATTTTTGGAAAAACGAGACCGCGCGAAAACTGTATCAACAGCGATTGCGCTATCTTGCCGCGCGCTATGGCTGGCGGAGCAACCTGCACGCGTGGGAATTCTGGAACGAAGCCTACGCGATTCCCGCCTGGGTGGAGGAAATGTCGAATTACCTGAAAGGCTTGGGGCCTTTCGCCGGACAGCCCGCCGACCCGCACGGGCATCTCGTCTCCACCACCTACGGCGCGCCCCCGGTATGGAAGCTGCCCTCCATTGATTTCACGCAAACCCACCATTACGGTACGGGGGATGTTCCGGACTCCGCCCCCGTGATTCATGAGGACGCCCTCACGCATGCCGGGTATGGAAAACCCCATCTGATGGCCGAATTCGGCATTGACTACCGCGCGGACGACGGCAAATATGATCCGGCGAAAAAAGGCGTGAACCTGCACAACGGCCTGTGGGCGTCCGTTCTTTCGGGCAATGCGGGCTCCGCCATGCTCTGGTATTGGGACGGTTACGTGCATCCCAACAATCTGTACTACCACTTCGCGGCGTTGCGGAAATTCTGCGATGCCGTTCCTTGGACCGCAGGACCCTGGGAGCCGCTCGTTTTTTCCGGCGATGTGGCGCCCCGCATGAACCTCTATGGCTTGCGGCACGATACCGCCGCGATTCTTTGGGCGCAAAACGCGGACCACACCTGGAAAAACGTGATGGAGAATACGCCCATCGCGCCCATTCAGGGGGCGGTCCGTGCAATACAGGGATTGCCCAACGGTGTCTATTCCGTCGAATGGTGGGATACCTGGAAAGGCGAAATCACCAAGCGCGAGGAACTGGAATGCGGCGATAACGCGCTTTCGTTGCGTTTCCCCGATATCGCCACCGATGTGGCCGCGCGCCTATCCATGAAATAACCATGAGACGATTCAGACAACGATCCCGCGGCCCAACACCTAGACACGGACCCCCGCTTCCCGCCACGCT
>CAYXPO010000959.1:0-1805 GCA_964466925.1 uncultured Nitrospirales bacterium | reverse complement strand
AGCACCTCATGATCATCAGGGATATAATTCCGCGCCGAAGAATACCGCCAATGCTCCGGCTCCGTGTTGACTATGGCAAAGGCGTCCGGATCGGTGAACTCTGCCAACCATTCCACAATAGTCGCCGTCAGAAAACAGATGCCCTTGGATTATACAAAGGTGTAGCGACAACGCATGAGGGTATTGTAGCAAAGTGGAATTTTTGGGACACGTGCGTTCCCAAGTTGTACTTGAGAACGAGAGGATAGGCCATACGTTGCAAACCTTCCAGAAGGGAAGGTATGCTCCGCAATAGAAGGTTTTGCAAAGGGAAAGGTTCATGACGACAATTTTATCCTGGAATGTGAATGGCATTCGGGCGGTGCAGAAAAACGGGTTTCTGCACTGGCTGGAGGAAACGCAGCCGGATATTCTGTGTTTGCAAGAGACGCGGGCACTGGAAGAAGACCTGGAGGAGTCGCTGTTGCGTCCGAATGGGTATGTGAGCCTTTGGAATCCGGCGGAGAAGAAGGGGTATAGCGGTACGGCGGTGTATACAAAACAGCGTCCGAAATCGGTGGGGACGCTGGGGGTTCCGGAATTTGATGCGGAGGGCCGGGTGCAGGTACTCGAATACCCGGAGTTTACAATTTTGAACGGATATTGGCCGAACAGCCAGCCGGAACGGGCGCGGTTGGCGTACAAGCTGAACTTTTGCGAAACGGTCACGGGCTTTGCCAATAAACTGGTGAAGAAAGGCAAAAATGTGATCCTTTGCGGCGATTTTAACATTGCCCATACGGAAATTGACCTGAAGAATCCGAAGCAAAACGAAAATAATGCCGGCTTTTACATTGAGGAACGGGAAGCCATGTCGAAATTCCTCGGCAACGGGTATGTGGACACCTTCCGGCACTTCCATCCCGGAAAAATCCAATATTCGTGGTGGTCGTACCGCATGCGGGCGCGGGAAAAGAACATTGGCTGGCGAATTGACTATTTTTGCGTGAATCAGGGGTTTATCCAGCGCGTAAAACGGGCGTGGATCGCGGACGAGGTCATGGGGTCGGACCATTGCCCCGTGGGTATTGAACTTCAGTAGAAAAAGAGGTGTTTACGACGTGCCATCCCATATTACGACAAAAACCGGCGATGCGGGAACCACGCGGACGCTCGGCGGCGATATCGAATCCAAAGCCCATCCGGTTCTGGAGTGCACCGGGTGGCTCGACACTCTGCGGGCGCAATTGGCGCTGGTGCGACGGCATGTATTGAACGAGAAGCCGGAAAGCTGGCAGGAGATCGGCGACATGCTCTTTTGGCTGCTCCACTGCTGCTTCATCATCGGCGCGCAAGTCAATGATCCGAAGAAAAAGCATCCGGAATACCGGTGGGGCGAAATATCAGACAAATTCATTGAAAAATTGGAGCATGAACAACATTGGCTGGAGGGGTTGATTGAACTTCCCCGCGCCTTCATCGTCTCCGCCGCTTCCGAACTCGCCGCCCAAGTGGACCTCACCACCACGTTCGCGCGCACCTTCGAACGGAGCCTTGTGCGGTTAAAGGAAGTGGAACCCGCATTCGACGCTGAAAAGTTGCTGATTTTTTCGAATCGGTTGAGCGATTACCTGTTCATCCTCGCCCGCTATCTGGATCATGGGGATTACGAGGTGCTGGATTATACCCGGTTGAATGGACATTGAGAAGAGAAGCTAGGGGCTAGGGGCTAGGGGCTAGAGGCTAGAGGATCAACAGATCAAGAAGATCGGAGAATGTGACGGCAAACAAAAGAAGAGACCGATTTCAGCGTTTTGGGAGGAGGG
>CAYXPO010000958.1:0-1805 GCA_964466925.1 uncultured Nitrospirales bacterium | reverse complement strand
ATTCATCCTCCGGCACATCCCGCTCGTAAAATGCGTGTATGGCGCCTCCAAACTGGTGGTGGAAGTGTTATCCATTCAAGAGGGGAGCGAAGGGTATCAATCGGCGCTGTTGGTGGATTTCCCGCGCCCCGGAATGAAGGCGTTTGCCTTTGTCACGGGCAAAATCCTGATCAATGGAGAACAAGAGTATTATAAGGTGTTTGTGCCGACCACGCCCAATCCCACCAGCGGGTATTTTGAGATTATCGAACCGCACTTGGTCTCACGCAGTTCGCTGGACATGGAGGATATTGTGAAAAGCGTGATGTCCGCCGGGATTCTGACGCCCGAGGTGGTTGATTTTACACCGGTGACCAGCCTCCCCCCCGCTTCCCTCGCGGCGGATGAATCCGGCGATGAGGAAGAAGAGGAATAGCGGGCATGGCCAAGCGCAAAAAGAAAAAACTGACCGTATGGGGTCAATTCAAGCAACTGCTGCGTACCCGCATGTTGTCCGGATTTCTCCTGATCGTGCCCCTGGGTGTCACGGTTTTTGTCATCAACTTCTTGTATAGTTTTACGGTGGGGCGCATGACGCCGATCACCACGCGCTTTTTCGGCCACCTGCCCGCCTACACGGTTCCGCTGATTTCAATTCTGCTTTTCATCGCCCTGTTGTATGGAGTGGGAATAATCGCCACGGCGATGGTCGGACGGCGTCTCATCGGCTTGGCGGAGCGTCTTATCGAGCGGATTCCGCTGGTGGCAACCATCTATGGGGCCTCGAAGCACACGGTGTCGTTTCAGGATACCGGTGCCAACATGAAGGCGGCGGTATTTGTGGAGTTTCCGTGCAAGGGCATGAAAGCGATGGGCTTTCTTACGGGGAAAATGCGGACGTCCGACGGGCGGGAGTATTATAAAATTTTCATCCCAACGACCCCGAACATCAGTGTCGGGTTGTTTCAGTTGTGCGCCCCGGAGGACGTCTACCGGTGCGGATTGTCGGTGGAGGAAGCGTTGAAGATGCTGGTTTCGATGGGCATCATTGCCCCGGACCGCCTCCAATTGACCCCGATGTCCCAAGCGCTCAATCCAGCAGTAACGGCCATTTCGGAGAGTGACAATGCCTGACAAAGCCAATGCGGTAAAACCAGCCAAGAAGCCTTCCCTATCCACCTCCGGCAATACTTCTCCAGCGGGCGGCTCCGGGGGGCGCTGGGTTTCGGTGGATGCCCTGCGCGGATTCGACATGCTGTGGATTGTGGGGGCGGCCGGATTGGTCACCGCGCTGAACAAGGCGGGCGGCGGCCAGGGCTTTTTGTATCAATGCGCGGAACAGTTGAAGCATAAAGAATGGGAGGGATTCGCGTTTTATGATCTCATCTTCCCCTTGTTTGTGTTCATTGTGGGGATTTCCCTGGTGTTTTCGCTGGGCCGGATTGTGGCGCAGGAGGGAAAGGCCAAAGCCCATATCCGGTTGTTCCGCCGCGCCGTGATTCTGTTTGTACTGGGCATCCTCTATTCCGGCGGATTTACCCACCTGTGGCCGGACATCCGGTTGATGGGGGTGTTGCAACGGCTTGCATTGTGTTATTTCTTCGCGGGGTTGTTGTTCATCCACTTTGAATGGCGCGGCCTGCTGGCGGCCTGCCTCACGCTGCTGATCGGGTATTGGCTGGTGTTGAGCTTCATTCCGGCCCCGGGACAGCCCCAGGTGTCCTTCGCCCCGGATCAAAACCTTGCCAATTATATCGATCTGCATTATCTGCCCGGACGCCTCCATGACAAGACGTGGGACCCGGAAGGCCTTCTGAGCACTTTCC
>CAYXPO010000957.1:0-1826 GCA_964466925.1 uncultured Nitrospirales bacterium | reverse complement strand
CCAGGATGCTGCTGGTGTTTTGGAAGGGGGATGACCCGCTGCGCGGCAATAATCTGTTGCGGCAATTGCTCTTCGCGCATTATCTGCCCCGGCGCAATGGGGAGTTGGTGCTTGCCCCCATTTGCGGTTCGACCGGCGAAGTGGATCCGGACGGCACCTATGAGGGGCCGCACGTACGCCGAATGGTCCCCTACGCCAAGCGCGGCATCGAAGTATTCTGGTCGGACATGGACCCGCAGCAGTGGTATCCGGGCGGCTTTCCGGACGGCACGGGAACGTGGGAACCGGACCTTACGAAGTATCCGAACGGCCTGAAACCCATTGGGGATGCGGCCCACGACGCCGGGCTTCAGTATTTGCTGTGGTTTGAACCGGAGCGTGTGGCGAAAGGCTCGTTTATTGCGCGCGAACATCCGGAGTGGGTCTCGGGCGGCAAGGACGGCGGACTCTTCAAACTGCACATCCCTGAAGCCCGGAAGTGGATTACGGACTATATTGACAAGCAAGTCACGGCGGCGCAAATTGACTGGATGCGCTGGGATTTCAATACGCGTCCGCTCAAGGCGTGGAGAAAGAATGACGCGAAAGACCGTCAGGGGATGACGGAAATCGGCCACATTACGGGGCTGTATGCGATGTGGGACGAATACCGCGCGCGGCATCCCGGACTCGTGATTGACTTGTGCGCGAGCGGCGGACGCCGCAACGATCTCGAAAGCCTTATGCGCGGCCTGCCGTTATGGCATAGCGACATGCCGTGTCTCGCAACGCCCAAGCCCGAGGCCGACCAACTGCAAAACGCGGGCTTGAACCGGTGGATTCCGCTGCACGGTTCGGGAATGTTTGCGTTGGAACCCTCCTACGCCTTCCGCAGCAACATGACCACCGGCAATATCCTGTGCTCAATAAATGATAAAGGAATGGTGGGGGAGGGGGAACCCGCTCCGGACGATCCCGTCGTGCGCACGGTGGCGATCTACAAGAAAATCCGGCCCTATCTGTTGGGTGATTTCTATCCGTTGTTCCCCCATAGCGACGCCACCAATGTCTGGTACGCCAACCAATTTCACCGCGCGGACCTTGATGCGGGCATGGTCCAAGTCTTTCGCCGCGAGAACTGTGCGGAAGACAATACCATTCTTCACCTCAAGGGGCTTTCACCGGACAAAAAATACGAACTTCGCACCGAAGACGCTCCTGAAGTGCGCCTCCTGACCGGCGCGGAACTCGCCAACTGCCCCATCACGGTCCCCACGGCGCCGTCCGCGGTTTTCGTTTATTACAAGGCTATGCCGTAAATACCGTTTGAGTCCATTTTTCGAGTTGGCCGAGAAATAACTTCTTGCCCCATAGATCGAGGGAGGGTTGTTCATTGGCGCGGACAAAGGGCCGGACCTCGGCCACGGCTTGTTTCCAGTTTACGGATAAGATTTTCTTTTCGAGTTCATTGGCCACCCATGCGGCGTTCGCGGTGATCCCCTGGTTTTTCCATGGACCGGACTGGGCGATGGCGGAGGTCAAAAATGCATAATTGATGCCAACACCCCGGCCGGTGTACCAGATGAAATCGTACCAATCACGGCCTTTGACGTATTCCTGGCAGAGCAAGGCATGCACTTTTCCTGCAAACAGGCTGGGCTTGTCCTGCACGGCCACGGCGGACACAAAGGGAAAGTCCAAGTACTTTAGTTCCACACCGCTCCCCTCAGGAGGGTGCGTGTCCACTTCCAGTTTAATGCGAATTTTGGCGGGAGGCCCTGTCCGGTCAAGATAACGCAGATCGATTAACGTGCCGATGGAACCATCTTTCAGAAATGCTTTTTTGA
>CAYXPO010000956.1:0-1842 GCA_964466925.1 uncultured Nitrospirales bacterium | reverse complement strand
GCCTTTCCCAAAACCACAAGGGCCGCTCCGCATAAAAGGACCACCAACCCCAGCAACCCCGCCCGCGCGGACACCGGCGCCGCCGTCCCCACCGTCAACCGCGCCGCATTCGACACCACCGGCGCCGAATTTCCCGAAATGCTGCTCCCTTCATCGGATATCACACACCGGTACAACGCCTCATCGCTTCCCTTGACATGCGGCAAAACAAATTCCGCAGCCCCGTCCTCCTGAACGATTTCCCAGCCTTTTCCCGCGCTTTTTTCCCAGGCATAAGTCACCTTTCCAAGCCCGCCTTCCACAGTCACACGAAACCGCGCGGTCCGGCCAAAACCCGCCATAACGTCCTTGGGATGCGCCGATATCTTCAACCGGGTATCAAATTCCACTCCCACTACTTCCGAGGCCCTCACCCCAATGCCGTCGGATATCCGTACCCGGTACTCGTACTCCCCCGCTTGCTCCTGCTCCGGATTCACCGTCAACGGCGCAGCATTTCCTGATGTCACCTCCCCGGCTCCCGCCCCGCCGGGCAGGGCGCTGAAATTTCCCTGACCCTGCACACTGCGTTCCCACACATACGCGGCAGGGCGGCCTCCTCCTATAAGTGTAATCGGCATAATAAACAGAGGATCGGGAGCCGCCCCCACATACACTCGCTGCGAAAGGGGCATCTCGAACCTCATCGGCGCCGCGGTCCGCAACACCGCATCCCGGGTCACCGCTTGCCGCCGTGCCGGCGGAGAGTCCGGATCATCCGAAACCTGCGCGGAGGCCACACAGTGAAATAGCGCGCCATTCATTTCGATGGAAACATGCGCAATCCGCAGGGTGGGCGAATGCACCCCCGTGATGGAATGTTCAAATTCCACCAGCGGGCGAAATACCCCGGCATCCAGGTTCGCGTACCATTGGTACGTCACCGGCGGAATCCCATGGCGCGCCATGGTCTTGAATTCCGCCGAATACCCATCATAGGCCCCCGCATCGGAAAGGGCGTCAAGGGTCAGCGGAGGATACACGGCCACCTCCGCCGTGCGCGAAACCACCGCCGGATTTCCACCGCTGTCCGAACAGGTCACATAATAACGTCCCGCATGGTCCTGCTGCGCCGGAAAAAACACGAGCGCCTTCGCGGTCCCCATCGCGCCCGTCCCCAGCTTCGTCCACGCATAGCCATAGGGTAAAACACCGCCGCCCACCGTGACCTCCAATAAGAGGGTGTCGCCCGCATACACCGTGCGGTCCTGTGGCTGGTTTTCCGCCCGGATGCGCAGGAAATTGGTCACGTCCAACACACCCGCGCTTGAAAATACCTCCTGCGGCCCCGGCCCCCAATCCCGCACCCGGCAGCGGTACTGGCCGTGATCCTCCAGGCTCAACCGGGAAATGTGCAATTCCGGAGACTGCGCGCCCGAAAACCATTCCCCATCCGTTACATCCGAAAAATCCCCCGCTTCCGGCCCTTTGAACTGCCATTGATAGCGGAGCGTTTGCGGTTCCACCACCCAGCCGCCCGACGCGCGCACCTGAAACGCCGCGGACTCTTCCACATTCGCCTGCTGATACGGATCGGGATTCGACGTGATCACCAGATTGCCGAACACCCGCACATCCAGGCCCGCTTCCGAATCCGCGTCCGGATCCCATCCGCTGTCCTCCACGGAACACGTATAAAACCCGCCATGCTCGCACCGCGCGTTCAAAAAATTAAGTTGTGCATTCGCCCCCGTATAAAACGGCGCCCCGTTCTTTTTCCAATTATATTGGTAAGGCGCCTTGCCGCCGGTGGCCGTCAACCCCTGCTTGTAATTCACGCCCTCTTACAGCAACGCCTGCCCC
>CAYXPO010000955.1:0-1842 GCA_964466925.1 uncultured Nitrospirales bacterium | reverse complement strand
GTACGCGAACGCCCACGGCGGGGTCTGGTTTTCGGGAATGAATCCCTTTGCCGCCAATTCGCCAAAATGATAACCCCCTCCCGCGATCACATTGAGCAGGATGTAAAGCACACACGGTTTGGGGTTGTTCACCACACAGGTCCAGGCGTGTTTCAACAAGGGCACCGCAATTACTCCGTATGCGCCGTGGACTCGGCGTCGGCTTGCCGGAGGGGTTGCTGCTGCTGGAAAATGTAATGCGTAATCATCTCACGGGCGCCGTCGGAAATTCCGGTAAACGCGGCGCGCACCAGGTAGCGGCCGGCGGAAAGGGTGGAACTGCCCACCATTTGCCCGGTTACTTCGACCGGGCTGCTTTCCGGACCGAGTTCCAGCGTAACGCGCAACAACACTTGCTTGGGAACCGGCTGGGTCACCACGGCGGCAAATCCGCCGCCGCTGAGGCTGGTGAGACGTCCGCGCAAGCGGGTGACCACGGGCCGCTGATCCACGTCCGACATATCGCCATCCACCGGGGCATTCACAATGCCGATTTCAGTGGATTGGTCAATGTGGAGGCGGAAATGGGCGCGCGCCTGCATCCGGCGCATCGCATTGGTGTGTTCAAAGACCCACGCGGGCGGATTGTCCAGAATATGGGCCAATACGGCGTCGAATCCGTAGCGGGCATCCTCTTCACGCCACATCCGGCATTGAATTTCCTGCCCGGTGTGAAAAGAGGGTATGTTGGCGGGTTCCTGCGGAACCAAGTGAAAAAAGGCTTCATCCACGGCCGCCACCGACATCCGGAACCAATTGTTGGAACCATTTTCTTTTTTGGCAACCCATATTTGCTGACCGTGATACAACTCGCGGGTGGATTCTATCCGCTGGCCGATGGGGATGTAATCCAACCCCAGGTGAACACGCAGATCACGGAGCAATGCCCCGTGCCGCTGCAGCCGGTTAAAGTCTTTTTGCGCTTTCAGCTTTTGGATGCTGCGTTCCACACATGCATTAAAGTGCTGGCGCAGGGTGGCGGTAAGCAACGGTGTCTTGGGGGTGTACCGCCGGATAAGCTCCTCCAACAATTCCCAGGATTCCTTGGAAAGGTCCTTGTCGCGGGCGATCTCGCGCACCGCGGCCCATTCGATCCGGATTTGACGGCGGCGCTCCCCCCAGCGGCGCAGGTAGTCAATGAGCACGGCGGCCCCGATCAGGCCGAAGAGCATCACCGCCATCCACAGCACATAATTCTGCCGAATATGGTCTACCACGTTTCAACACTCCAAACCATCGTCTGGGTTTCAAACACGGGATTGATTATAGGGATTTGGAAAACGCGGATGCAATTCCGGCTTGGGCGCCAGCGAAATGGATTTATTCCACAATGAAACCGTCTTTTTCGAGGGCTTTGGCCAGTTCCTGCTTGGCAATGCCGGTGAACGAAACCACCTTTTTGGGGTCCACGGGGGAAAAGTGCTTTTGGAACCGGCGCCGGTGCAGCAAATCCGCCATGACCAGCGGATCGTCCGATTCCAGCACGTGCAGGGTGCGCAGGCGCACCCGTTTCATCGCGCCGCGCCAATCCTCGAGCGTGGTCATCACATTCGCGGGAAGTCCCTCCCCCCGGTTGTTCGCCAGCAGAAAGGCGACGAAAGCATTCGCGTCGTGGCCCTCCTGCACGGCCTGCGTGAAGGAATCCTTGCTTACGTGATAGACCGTGGCCTGCCCCGTGCTGGCCCGCTGCGCAAACTGGTCCAGGGGTACCGTGAGGAAGGGGTCCATATCCTGCGTGGGGACCACAATGTCAAAGTTCGGCTGAACGATAAACTCGCCTTTGCGCTCGGGAAACAGTTCCAG
>CAYXPO010000954.1:0-1852 GCA_964466925.1 uncultured Nitrospirales bacterium | reverse complement strand
TATCCAGAAACCCTATCGCCGGGCGCAGCTGAAGACGGTGATTCATACGATGTGCAATGAGGGGGCGGCTTCGGGTTCATGGTGCAACCGGCCTGGACTCCGTGGCTCTTGTGTACAGCGGATCAGGCGTGGGCAAGCACCTGTTCATAAATGGCCGCGACGGCGGCGCTTTGTGCTTCCAGGGAAAATGCGGCGAGGGCCTTTTGGCGCGCGGCATGGCCCATGCGCATGCGTGCGGCCCGGTTTTCGCGCAAACGCTCCATGCAGGCGAGGAGGGCCGTGGCGGAGCCGTCAAAGAGCAGCCCGTCGTGTTCGTGCGAGACGATTTCCCGCAGCATGCCGCGGTCCGCGGCGATCAGGGGTTTTCCCATGGCCATGATTTCGCGCGCGGCGCGGCAGGTGCCGTCGCTTCCGGGAACGAGGAAGACACCGGCGTCGAAGGCTTTCAGCATGCCCACGTAATTTTCCCCCTCAATGAAGCCGGGGAAAAGCACGTTTTTTTCCAAACCCAAATCACGCACCGGCTGCCGGCCCACTTGTTCTTGTTTGGTGCCGCGTCCGACCACGATAAGGTAGGCGTTGGGATCGCGGCGCACCAGTTGTTGGAACGCCTCGAAGAGATCGGCATAATGCCGGTGGGTTTGCATGCGGGCCACGATTCCGAGCACGAAAGCGTCCCGTGGAATCCGCAGCCAAGTGCGGCCATCGGGAAGCTCCCGCGCGGGATCGAACCGGGCCGTATCCACGGCGCCGGGCACCACATGCAGGCGTTCGGAAGAAAATCCGAAGGCCTCGGCGTCATGTTCCAAGGCGCGGCGCGAGGGTTCTATCAGGGTATGCGTGGCCGCCAGAAGTTTCTTATGGCGGGTGTCTTGGGTGAACCCCCCGCCCTCATAACTGGAACGGATTAGGGGAAGGCCCTGTTTTACGGCGGCGGACGCGGCGATGGCATGGTCGTTGTCGAGATGACAGTGGACCAGGTCATAGGGCCGTTCCGTGAGGTAACGGGACAGGGCGCGCCGATCCAGCCAATTGAACAGGGGATGCCGGTGTTTTTTCAGATGAAATTTAAGGATGGGCTCGATGCCGCGGTCGCGGGCGGTTTCGACGATTTTATTAATCGAAGCGCCGGCGTCCGGGGCGCAGGCGAAATCGGCGTGGATGCCGCGGGCCCGCAAGGCCACGCACAGGTTCAGGGCCGGTTCGGCCGGGCCGGTCCATTTGCAATTGCTGAAGAGATGAAGGACATTCACACTAGTTGTCTTTGATGTCTTCAAACCGGGCGGAAACGATCTGGGAAACGCCGCGCTCCTGCTGGGTGACGCCATAGAGGGCATTCGCCTTCGCCATGGTTTGCTTGTTGTGCGTGATCATGATGAATTGACTCTGTTCCGAGAACTCTTCAAGCAGGGATAAAAAGCGCCCGATGTTGGTTTCGTCGAGCGACGCATCCACCTCGTCCAGCACGCAAAAGGGGCTGGGCTTGGCGCTGAATATGCCCATAAGCAGGGCAATGGCCGTCAGGGCCTGTTCTCCGCCGGAGAGCAGGGAAATGGTTTGCGGTTTTTTCCCGGGCGGCCGCGCTTCAATTTCAATGCCGCATTCAAGCGGATCGTCTTCGTTCAGGAGATAGATGCGGGCCTGGCCTCCGTTGAACAGGCGGCGGAAGTGGCTCTTGAAGTTTTCTTCCACGGTGCGGAACGTATCCAGGAACATATCCCGGATGGTGCCGTCAATGCGCGCGACGACCGAGAGGAGGGTCTCGCGGGCCTTGCGGAGGTCTTCCGCCTGGGTGGTGAGGAACGCATCGCGTTTTTCGAGGGCTTCATATTCCTCGATGGCCATCAGATTG
>CAYXPO010000953.1:0-1856 GCA_964466925.1 uncultured Nitrospirales bacterium | reverse complement strand
GGAAAGCGCTTTTTGCAGGCCGCCGCCGCAATCGCATACGCCTCCGCCTGCTGCCGCTGCGTCAGTTCAATATAGCCGCGCAGCCCGGCTTCGCCGTTCAAATGCCGTAGATGCCGCTTGAACCGGTCCCACTGCGTCCACCAAGCCGCCGTGTGCCGCCAATACTCCCCTTCCGGAGGATAGGCCTTCACCCCACCCGAAAAACGTTCAAACAACTCCCAGGAAGACGCCCCCGGCATCCCCACTTCCGAGCGAAACAACGAATCATCGGATTCCCAATACGCCCGCCACGCCTCGATATCCTTAAAGCCGCCCCCGCCGAGGCTTCCCATGCCCCAGGGACCGTGAATGTCATGATGGATGCCCTTTCCGTAGTTCTGGGCGTGCGCATAGAACTGCGGCCCACTGGGCGAAGTGGGGATAAACCGGTGTTCCGGGGCTTCCGACTCCACCAAAGCTTTCAGCGCCGCAATACAAGGATGAGTAAACGAAACGGGAGCCGCATCCGGCGTGCGCTCGGTCAATTCATTTCCCCCGCACCACAAAAGCAGGGAAGCATGATGTGCGCGCCGATCAATATAGGTCCGGGCAATCCGTGTCAGCAACCCCACCGCCTCCGGCGCAACCGGCGGGTAATTTTCCACCCCGGAAGACGATAAGGGAAACTCCTGCCAAACCAGGATTCCATGCTGATCGCAAAGACGGTAAAAAATCTCCTTTTCCAAAATGGCCCCGCCCCACACCCGGACCACGTTGCACCCCATGTCCCGGTACAGGGTCATCAACCGTTCATATTCCTCCGCCGTGCTGTCGTGATAGCAGGTGCGCGGCGGAACCCAATTCACCCCTTGCAGGAAAATAGACTTGCCATTCACTGCGCAAATCCAAGGTTCCGCCCCTTCCGGCGCGTTTTCGCACGCCTTCCATTCCACCCGCTTGAAGCCCACCAATCGCTCCTCCGACCACAACAGAACGCCATCCTTCACCGCCTCCAAGCGAACGGTATACAGTTTCTGCACCCCTTCCCCATTCGGCCACCACGGTTCCACCAATAGTTCATCCAAGCACAGCGAATTCAGTCCAATTTCACAGGGAACCTCCCCTTCCGCCAACACCTCTTCCGCATCCAGAATAGACAGTTTCATCAGCACCCGCGCCGCGCATTCAACATTCACCCGCACCGACCCCGTCCGTAAATCCTCCGCCAGCAGGCTCTGAACCCGCCCCAGCCGGATTTGGCAGGCCGGCCCCGTCTCCAGCATCAGCGTGTCCCATACCCCAATCGGCACGATGCGCGGGGTCCAGTCCCAACTGTAGGTATAGCGGGGCTTGAAAAACATGGATCGCGAGGTATAGCCAATCTGGCCCTGCTCTCGAGGCGGTTCTTCAAATATCAGTGTCAGGGTATGCTCCCGGCCATCCGACAATCGTTCGCCCAAATCAAAACTATGGGGAACCAAGGCTCCCTCAAACCGCCCGATCTCTCCTCCGTCCACCAATATCCATCCCGAATAATCCAAGCCCTCCGCCAGCAACCGCGCCGATTCCCCTTCCCCGGCCCATCCGGCGGGCACGGACGTTTCAAAAATCCAATGATAGTGTTCCACCCATTCGCACGCCCGTGAATTTATCCCCACATTCCAATCCGGCAACAGTCCCGCCTGGTGCAGCGCCGCCTGAACCGACCCCGGCACGGAAGCCTCCACCGGGCCTATTTCCGGAAGGGTTCCCGTGGGCCGCGCCAGCTTCCACCAAAACGGACGCCATCCCTCCATTTTCCACGGAAGCGCCGACAGATTATGCCGCCCCATAAACAATACTCCCGTTCAAAAAGAAACAGCAGGCGGCTCGATGTA
>CAYXPO010000952.1:0-1864 GCA_964466925.1 uncultured Nitrospirales bacterium | reverse complement strand
CAGGAACAACCACACCGTAAACACACCATGCGTAATCGCCGCCGCCAGCAAACCCAGGCGCGCCGCCCACAGCAGGATTCCCATGGCGTGCAGCCGCGCGGAATAGGCGTTAAACACTTCCGGCCCCTGGAAAAGCAGCAGATTCCCGGAAAGGTGCATCACGAGGAACAACACCAGCACAAGGCCCGAAACAGCCGCCAGCAGTTCCTTGCCCACGGAGGTTGCCCATGTATTTACCGGGTTGCCCATGGTCTCCAATTCATCCGCACAATCGTTATTTCAAAGGACATTCGCGCGGCGGGCGGTTATTCCCGATCCGCGCGAATCCGCAAAACAAGGTTCATTGCCTTGTCCTGTATTTCCGTGGCCAATTCATCCACCCGGCGGGTGAATATGCCGTGAAATCCCACCGCCGGAATCGCTATAACCAGCCCGCCAATGGTCGTGATCAACGCCTTGGCAATGCCGTCGGACAGAATCTGCGGATTACCCAGCCCCGCAATGGAGACCGCGTTGAACATGTCCACCATGCCCAGCACGGTGCCCAACAACCCCAGCAACGGGCTGATCCCGCCGATGATTTCCAACGTGGTCAGGCCGCGCTCCAGTTTGTTCATCTGGGCGCGCCCGGCGGACCGCATGTTCTCCACCCAATGTTCATACTCAAGATGGCGCGACCGAAGCACTTCCGCCACCACCGCCGCGAACGCCCCCTGCCCGCGCTGGCACGCATTCAACAACGCCATGGCCGACGGCTCCCCCGTGTACCGTTCCACGGCATTCAAGATTTTCGGATCAATCACCGCGCGCCAGCGCAAGGCCACGATCCGTTCGATAATGATGGTCAGCGCCAGCAGGGAGCAAATTCCCAGCGGGACCATGGTCCAACCACCCTGTTTCAACATCGCAAACGTCTGAAACATCGCCACTCCTTATAGAAAGCTGAAGGTCCAGCGGATTTCCAGGTTCCTGTTACGATACATATCCGGCACCTTAAATGGAAATGGATTGAAGGGCCCCGCCTTTTCCACCGCCTCCTTGCACAAGGCCGCATACACCCGGTCCTTGGGCTCCCCCACAATGTCCACCCGCGCCAGCGTACCGTCCGGGGCAATCGCGCAATCAATCACCACGTCCGTGGGAGAAGTGCCCGAATACCGCGTCAGCAGCATCGCATTCCAGCGTTTTTCCACCCGCCGCCGCACTTCACGCAGATAGGGGGCCACTTGGTCTTTGGCGGCCTCAAAGCCGGGAAACCCAAGCGTGTTCACTTTATCATAGAGCCGCCCCCGGGACACACCGCCTGCATTTTCCGGAAGTTCCGGCGGCGGGGAAGAGGTCTTGGGCGGCGGGGGATCCTTGGCCGCGGGACCGGGAGCAACCTCCGGTATTACCGGCGGCGGCCCGGCCATGTTCGCTTTGGCCACCTGAATGCGATCCGGTTTTTCCTCCGAAGACGCTTTCCGAGCTTTGGACGGTTCGGCCGGCGGCGGGTTCGGCACCGGTTCCATGGCCGGCGCCGGGGCCGGTTCCGGTTCCATGACGGGCGCGGGCGCCACAAGCGCGTCATGCTCCGCAATTTCATTCAAGCGCGGCCCGGGGTTCGTGCCGTCCCGCAACACGGTATCCGTGGCCTTGGAGTTCTCCACCGCGATCAAATCATTGGGTTCCACCGGTTCGGCCGCGGGCGTGTGCACCTCCACCAGTTGCTGGGCCGGCACCGGTTCGGGTTCCGGCGGCTTCACATTCAACACCAGCGGCGCGGGACGGGACATGGGGCCGATATGAATGCCGCTGGGTGCAAGCCCCCACGGAGACACCAGCAACACCAGATGAAACGCCAGCGAACACGCCGCCGCGAATC
>CAYXPO010000951.1:0-1865 GCA_964466925.1 uncultured Nitrospirales bacterium | reverse complement strand
CTGCCTGCGGGCTGGGAGGCAATCGTCCATGAATAACTCAACGCGTTATTGTCCGCGTCGAAACTGGCGGTTCCATCCAAGTACACGGTATCCCCCACTTTGGCCGCTTGATCCGGTCCGGCGTTTGCGACCGGCGGGGTATTGGCCGTGACAATGGTGACCGTATCGGGAACACTGTTGAGGACGCCGTCATTTACCGTGAGCTGGGCGGTGTACGTGCCGGACTTGTCCAGGGTGAAATCGGGGGTGGCGGTGGTGGCGTTGCGGAGCACCGCAGCGCTGCCTGTTGGCCGTGACACAAACACCCACTGATACGACAAGGGGTCTCCGTCGGGATCGCTGCTTCCCCGTCCGTCTAGATGTACGGTATCCCCCACACGGGCGGAGGTGTCCTCTCCCGCATTGGCGTTGGGCGCGATATTGTTCGTTTTGATGGTCACCGTGCCCGGCAGACTGTTGTCATAGCCGTCGTTCACGACAAGCTGCACCACAAAACTTCCGGGAACATCCAAGGTAAAGGAAGTAGTGACATTCGCGGGGGTGGTCAGGGCCGCCGTGCTGCCCGCGGGCACGGAAACAAAACTCCAGGCGTAGGTTAACGGATCACCGTCCGGATCGCTGCTGCCTGCGCCGTTCACAGACACTGTTTGCCCCAGCACACGGGTTTGCCCCGTGCCGGCATTGGCGATGGGCAGGCGGTTGCGCACCTCCACGGTCACGGTGTCCGGCGCGCTGCTTGCGTAACCGTCATTCACCACCAATTGCACCACATAGGCGCCGCGCCTGTCCGCCAGGAATTTCGGACTGACCGAGGTGGTGCTGCTCAGGGTGGCCGCGCTGCCCTCCGGTTTCGAGACAAGACTCCACGCATAGGTCAAGGGCTGGGCGTCCACATCACTGCTGCCGGAACCATCCAGGGTAATCTGCGCTCCCAGATGGGAGGTTTGGTCCACCCCCGCGTTCGCCACCGGCGGCGTGTTTTCTTGCAGCTTGTTCTTGAACAGGACGGTATAGCGGCCGGTGCTTTGAAAATCCAGGAAATGCAATTGGTTTTCGGCCACGGGCTGATTGGATGCGTCACGGACCGTCCTGCGGGTAAGCCAAATATTATCCGGGGAGACCGCAAGGCTGTCGCTTCGTGTGATGGAGAGCACCGCATAGTCCTCGCTGGCCGGATTGTTCACGCGCACATAGGTCCATCCCGGGGAGACGGTGGCGGTAAGCGAATACGACATGAACACCTGCTTTACGGCGGTCAACACTACATTGCGGGCGGGTGTCACCGCGGCGCTGTCTCCGGTTCCCATAAAAATGAAATCCGGCATATTTTCCGCATCGGGGGTGTCGTTCACCAGGAAATCCGGCAATCCGTCCCCCGAGGGAAGGTTAACATTCACGATGTGAACCAAATCATGCACTGTTCCTTCACCCAGCGGAATAGCCCGGTTGAGGCCTCGTGCGTCGTTCAGGGAAATCATCGGGTTCAGGGAGGCAAACGAACCGCCCACCTTACAATTCATGTGCCAATACGCCACTGCGGCGGAGCCGCTTCCAATGTCGCCCAGCGTCATGACAAAGGCGGCGGGAACGGCATTGGGGCCCGCGAAGGCGTCTAAAATATGGAAGGTGCCGAAGGGGGTGCCGTCGAGCGCGGGCACTTCGGGACGGGCGGAGAAAATGGAGACCTCCTGCGCCGTGCCGCCGCCAAAGTTATATAAAAGAAGTCCTGCGGGGAAGGATTCCGGCTGTTCGGATTCGGGTGTCAGCGGATCATCCGCATACACCGTTGCCGGATAAAACACATGCAGGTCCATGCCGGGTGTCGGATATACGGTTAACCCGGCCGGGACGAGGGACACGGCTTC
>CAYXPO010000950.1:0-1866 GCA_964466925.1 uncultured Nitrospirales bacterium | reverse complement strand
CGTTGAACAGCTTTTTGAATTTATCGGGATGCTTGGAAATGTACGTGAGCCGTTCCTTCATGAAGAAATCGCCAAAGCTCACATCGGTATAGAGATTGGGAAACGTGTCCAGGTATTCCCGCAGGCGGGTGTCCTGAATGGACGACAACATAAAATGCGGGCACACCAGCTTCAAATCCGGAAAGGCCGTGAGCACCGCGGCAAATTCCTCGGCAAATCCCCTTTTGCTTTTGTCCGGGTTCAAATGAAGGCAAACCGGGATGAAGTTTTCCTGGCAATAGGCGTACACCGGGAACATGCCCGGATCATCCATGGCAATCGCGTGAAAAATATACTCGTTTTTCTTGGTGATGTAACCGTGACCCGAGTACAGTTTGAGTCCTGTGGCCCCTTGCGCGATATAGTTCTTCAACTTGTCCAGTTTTTGGGGATCGGCGGGATCAATGGCGGTCCAGGCCTCAAACCGCCCCGGATAGGCCTGCACCACACGAAGCAAGGCGTCATTGTTCGCATCCAACTCCGTGAATCCATATTTTTCATCCAGCGTCAAGGTGAATTTGGAACTGCCCATCAGACACATTTTGCCAATGCCCAGGGCGTCCATCACTTCCAGATAGACCGGGGCCAGGTCAAAGAATCCCAAATGTTCATGGACATCAATGATCCGTTTCCGGGTTTGGAGTTCGGAAAAAGAGACGCCGGCCGCCCTGGGTTGGAGGTGCCCGGGAAAAACGCCGGAGCCGGAAGCTGTTTCACGAGCCGGCTGCTTCTCGACAACGGCCCAGATTCCAGCCCCCGCAACCACCCCCCCCAGCAGGGCTATCCAGAGAAAAACAACCGGATTCCTCATCCTCCCGGCGGGGGCATGGGGCTTTTCGGGAGCACCGCTCCGTCCGGCGCCGCTATGGGCGGCCTCGGCGCGCAAAGCCACTTTCTTTTTCTTTGTCGATCCCACTGAAACCACTCCCGGCCATGCTTCTGGTTCCGTTTTTACCATAAACCGGAGTCCTAATACTATTGCGTGCGAACCGGAAAACGCAGGCGTTGCATTTTGCGGTGGTCTTCCTCTACAGTGTGGTTAGGCGAAGCGGCCCGGGCAAGGCCCGAGGACGGGGAGGCACAATGAGTAAGAATATGAACAGTCCGTCAATATTGATTGTGGAAGACGACGCCATAGCGCTGCACAGCATGCGCGATTACCTGAGCCGCGCGGGATTCATGGTGCGCACCGCCGCAAACGGGTGGGACGCCTTGAAACGCCTCAAGGAATACAGCGTCGATCTGTTGATTGCGGAACAGTCCATTTGCGAGAACGACGGCTGCAATTTGCGGGAAAAGATGATGCTCAATCCCGCCACCCGGGACATCCCGTTCTTTATCGTCACGGCGCAAGACAAGGTGGACACGGTGGTGCGCGCGCTGCGCAGCGGCGTGGACGACTGTATCAGCAAGCCGTTTGACCCGGTGATCCTGGTGGCCCGGGTGCAGGCCGCGCTCGAACGGCGCCGGGCCTATGAGGGACGCCTTATCGAAATCGTAATCAAACACTTCTAGAAGCACAGGCATATCGCCCTTGGACGCAGCGTGCTCGCACAACCGTGAAGCGGAATCCACCAAGGCCTCGAAGGACTGCTCCTTGGTTTCTTCCGCATATTTTCCAGACAGGAAAGCGAAGCCCTTTGCCCCCAGCTCGTACGCCTCGTCTATGCCCTCGACAAGGGACGCGAGAGCGGCGGCGCGCCTGGTCCCATCAAGGTCGTTGATGTTCGAGCTTGTGGTTAACATACGCGGCTGGGCTCCGTATGTCAGTGTCACGCCAGCTGTTTCGGTCATTTTCCGCACACGTTCCCTCGTCTCGGGATTCTT
>CAYXPO010000949.1:0-1869 GCA_964466925.1 uncultured Nitrospirales bacterium | reverse complement strand
TCTCTGGCGTTGTCCACGAAAATCTGTGAAGTGGCCGAAGAGCATGACATTGAACTCTGGCATGCGCACTACGCCATCCCCAACGCCGCCGCCGCCATCTTCGCGCGCGAAATGCTCCCCCCCGAAAAGCGCTTTTGCCTGGTCACCACCCTGCACGGCACCGACATCACGCTGGTAGGAAGCGATCCCTCGTTTTTCCGGGTCACCAAGTACGCCATGGAAAAAAGCTGCGCCGTTACCACGGTCTCCGAGTGGCTCCGGCAGGAAACACTGAGGGAATTTCAACTGGGCTGCCCGGTGCACACCATCCACAATTTTGTGGACCCCAACCGGTTCACGCCCGGCGCGGGCAAACGCTGCCGCTTCGCCCAGGACGGCGAGAAGATCGTCATGCACGTGTCCAACTTTCGCCCCGTGAAACGGGTGACTGACGTGGTCCGCATATTCAAGCGCATTTTGGACCGCGTTTCCGCGCGCTTGGTGATGGTGGGGGAGGGGCCGGAGCGGCTTTCCGCCGCCGGGGTGGCCCGGCAACTGGGTATTGCGGACCGCATTACGTGGCTGGGGAATGTCCCCAATATGGAAGACATCCTTCCCTGCGCCAATCTTATCCTGCATCCCAGCGAGCATGAAAGTTTCGGATTGGTTCCCCTCGAAGCCATGGCTTGTGAGGTACCGGTGGTCGCCACCTCCAGTGGCGGCATCACCGAAGTGATTGAACAGGGCGTCAGCGGCTACCTGTGCGAAGTGGGCGATATCGAATCCATGGCCTACTGCGCCACGGAAGTCCTGATGAAGGATGAACTGGCGCGGCGGCTCGGGCAAAATGGACGCAGGCACGTGCTGGAATGCTTTGATCAGGAACACATCGTCGCAAAATACGAGGCGCTTTACCTGGATATTCTCAAGCGAAAACAGGCTTCTTCTCCGGCGGGTTAATGGCGGTGCCGGCGCCCTTGGCGGGGCGGCCAGTCCTCCGGCACCCCGGGGGTCTTATACCATAAAAAACGGGGCCGCATGGTCCCGAAACCTTCCACCCGTCCCCCCCGGACACGCCCAATGGCCACATTATTCGGGTCCAGAATTTCGGCTTCAAAACGATACACGTTTTCACGGTCATCGTCATCGCGCACGCGGGAAATGGACTTGACATGCCCCCCGTGCTCCACGACTTGATCCAGTGCGTTCAATGTGGCAAGCAGTTGACGCTCGTCGTCCGAGGGGCCGCATCCCTCCGGCGCAAACATGGCGATGAACACCAGGGAACTGGCCCCTATCGCCAACAGGGAAATCGTGACGGTGACAACCTTGCGCCGTTCCATCATGAACCGTTCTCCCGTTCCTAATCGCGTGTGCGATCCAGCAGTGTTCCCAAAAATAAGGCCAATCCCTTGTTCACCGGCGCCTGGCCGGGATACCGGATATACTCCACGTGGCCATCCATGTAAAGCACATTGGAGCCGCCCGGCACATGATTAAAGTATTTGATGTTGGTTGAGATGGTATCGAACATCACCCATATTCCGCTTTGCGCCCGGGCGCTGTTCGCGGGGCTGTTGATGTCCGTGATGAGAAAACGCTCGATGCCTTCGCGCAGCCGGTAAATGGTGTCGCTGGTTCCATTGCCCATCGGCCTGTTCTCGTAGGGCAGCACCTGTTTGTCGGCGTCCGCCACCCGGAAACTGGCGATCATGGCGGTATTATCGGTGGTGAGGCCTTGACGCGCCTCGATTACTTCGCCCACGGTGGCGATGAACAAACTGATGAATTGATACGGGCCGCTGCCGTCAGGATCATCCAAAATGAAATTGTTGGGCAATCCGGGCATGATATCGAATATGCCCTGAAGGCTAATCACCGGATCATCAT
>CAYXPO010000948.1:0-1870 GCA_964466925.1 uncultured Nitrospirales bacterium | reverse complement strand
GAAGCGCCGCAATCGTATAATGATCTGGGCGAAGTGCAGCGGCTTCAAAACCGGCTGGAGGAGGCGGTGGCCTCATTCCAAAAGGCGTTGGCGCTGAAGGCGGATTATGCTCCGGCGCACTATAATCTTGGGCTGACGTATGCCGGCTGCAAGCGCGCCCAGGAGGCCATCGAACATTTCGAGGCCTATTTGAAATGTTCCCCGCAGGCTTCCGATGCAGAGGAAGTGCGGGGATGGATAGCGAAACTGAAACAGCAACCGTAAAGGAAACGGACCTTGGCGGACCAGGAAACTCCGAAAAAATTGGGGCGCTACGAAATTGTCCGGGAACTGGGCAAAGGCGCGATGGGGGTGGTGTATGAAGGCCGGGACCCGAACATCGGACGGCGCGTGGCGATCAAGACGGCGCGGCGGGACGTGATGGCCGCCTCGACGATGGCGGACGAGATGATGAAGCGGTTTCTTCGGGAAGCGCAGGCGGCGGGGGCGCTGAATCATCCGAATATCATCACGATCTATGACGCGGACGAGGAAGGCGGGATGGCGTATATCGCGATGGAGTTCCTGGAGGGCCATGATCTCCGGAAGACGATAGAAGACCGGAACCGGTTTTCCGTGGAGGACATCACGCGGATGGGGGCCACGATATGCGAGGCGCTGGCGGCAGCGCATGATCAGGGTATCGTCCACCGGGACGTCAAGCCCGCGAATATCCTGATGCTTCCGAACGGGCATTTGAAGATTGCCGATTTCGGGATAGCGCATGTGAGCGACTCGAATCTCACACAGGACGGCGCGATGATAGGGACGCCGCACTACATGAGCCCGGAGCAGTTCATGGGGCAGAAAGTGGACGGGCGCGCGGACCTGTTTTCCGTGGCCGTCATGTTGTATGAGTTGCTGACGGGCGAGAAGCCGTTTTCCGGGGAAGCCTTGAGCACGGTGATGCACAAGGTCATCAAAACGGACCCCGTTCCGTTGCAGGAATTGAATTTCGCGGTTCCGGACGCGCTGAACCGGGTGATTATGAAGGCGCTCAGCAAGCGTCCACAGGAACGGTATTCAGATGGCCGGACGATGGCCGCGGCGTTGCTGGAGAGTGTCAAGGCCGACCCCAACCCCGCCGTGTTGATGTTGTCCCCCCAGCAGAACCTGGACACGGAAAAAACGGTGATGTCCGGAGGCGCTCCAGCCCCCTCGATGGGCGCCACCGTGCCCGGGGGCGCTCCAGCGCCTGTGGCGGGGGCAACGTCCATCACAGTGTCCCAGGGGCCACCCCCGGGAGTGTCAACTACCGTGAAGGTTCAGGCAAAAAAAGGAGTGCCCAAAGCGGTATGGGCGGGCGGTGTGGCGGCGCTGGTGGTGGTGGCGGTTGTATTGGGGATTTTCAGGGGAACGAGCCGGACCGAGTCCCCCGGAACGCCGGATACCCCAAAAGTGACGACGGGAACGGTCAGTACGGGGAAAGACCTGGTGGCCGCACCACCTCCCGCACAGGCGGGTTCGAAGGTGCTGGTGGAGGTCTTTGCGGCGAGCAATGCGATTACCTGCACGGACATTGACGCGGCGCGCCTGGAGCGGGAATCCACGGCGCCCAATGCCCCGGACCCATTGACCGCCAAGGCGGTGGAACTGGAAGGCAAAGCGCAGATTAAGCGGTTGGCGGGAGTAAAGGTGACGGTGGTGGATGACGCCAGCAAGCAGCCATTGGAGACGGGCACCACGGATGATGACGGGCAGGTTTTATTGAAAATTCCCGGGAATTTGACGTCGGTGACGTATAAACTGGAAGGCGTTGTCAACGGGAAACCGGTGGAACGCACGCTGACGGAAAACAAGAATCCTTTGCGCGCTCAAGTGTTTGCGTTAT
>CAYXPO010000947.1:0-1873 GCA_964466925.1 uncultured Nitrospirales bacterium | reverse complement strand
GAAAAAACATCCCTGCATACCGGGAAAGAACGGGACTGGACAATGTCGAGTTCAGGTTGGGCGAGATCGAGCATTTGCCGGTTCCGGACAACAGCGTGGATGTCATTATCTCGAACTGCGTCATCAACCTGTCGCCGGACAAGCCGCAAGTATGGCGTGAAATATTCCGGGTGCTCAAGCCCGGCGGCCGTGTGGCGGTGTCTGATTTGGCATTGCTTCAACCCATCCCGCCAGGCATTGCGGAAATGGTGGAAGCGCTGGTGGGCTGTATCGCCGGGGCCGTGCTGGTGAAAGAGACGGAATATATGGCAAGAGAGGCCGGCTTGGTGGACATCACGCTGGAAGAAAAACGGGAATATGTGGAGAAGATGATGGACTGGAACGATCCTTTGTTCCGAAAAATCATGGACGCCCTTCCTGAAGGAACGAAAATGAGCACATTTGTAACAAGTTTGTATGTAACGGGAAAGAAATCACTGGCGTAGCGCACATTGGACAACAGGAGAGGAATGCATGGAAAGCGGTGTAATGAAGAGGTTGTCGTTTCTGGACAGGTTTTTGACCCTCTGGATTTTCCTGGGCATGGCGGTGGGCGTGGGTGCGGGATATTTGATTCCCGGCGTGGAATCCTTCATCAACCGGTTCCAGGCCGGGACCACCAATATTCCGATTGCCATCGGGCTGATCCTCATGATGTATCCGCCCTTGGCAAAAGTTAAGTACGAGGAGCTTGGCGATGTCTTTCGCAACTACCGCGTGCTTGGACTGAGCCTTGTCCAGAACTGGGTCATCGGCCCGATCCTTATGTTCGCCCTCGCCATCCTTTTCCTGCGCGACAAGCCGGAATACATGGTTGGACTCATCATGATCGGCTTGGCGCGGTGCATTGCCATGGTGATCGTCTGGAACGAACTCGCCAAGGGCGACACGGAATACTGCGCCGGTCTGGTGGCTTTCAACAGCGTGTTCCAGGTGCTCTTCTATAGCGCGTTCGCATGGTTTTTCATCACGGTGCTGCCGCCGTACTTCGGACTGGAAGGAAGCGTTGTCAATGTCAGCATCCGCCAGATTGCCAAGAGCGTGTTCATTTACCTGGGCATCCCCTTCCTCGCCGGGATGCTGACGCGTCTCATTCTCGTAAAAGCCAAGGGCAAAGAATGGTATCACGGGAGGTTCATTCCGAAAATCAGCCCCATCACCCTCATTGCCCTGCTGTTCACCATCATCGTCATGTTCAGCCTCAAGGGCAATCTGATCGTGCAAATCCCGATGGATGTAGTCCGCATCGCCATTCCATTGCTGATTTACTTCATCGTAATGTTCCTTGTCAGCTTCTTCCTGAGCAAGAAGATCGGCGCCACCTATGCCCAAAGCGCCACACTTTCCTTCACGGCTTCGAGCAACAATTTTGAACTCGCCATTGCCGTGGCCGTCGCAGTTTTCGGCATCAACTCCGGCGCCGCCTTCGCCGCCGTTATTGGCCCCCTGGTTGAGGTGCCGGTCCTTATAGGCCTGGTTAATGTCTCCCTATACTTCCAGCGGCGCTATTTCAAGGAAATCTCCGCCTAGAAAACAAAGCCGTCAACAAGCCATCTGATGATGCGGTGAGTCCGAATGCAACCATGTGTAGTGTCATTTGCCAACCGGGCCACTGTCCCGTAAAATTGCAAATCCTGAAAACACGCGCTAGAATGTACGCAAAGAGCTAAAAGCGAGGCGGCAGTATGGCCAAAACGGGTTTTTTCTTTCGACAGGAGGGCTTGCAGCACGACACGGGGCCGATGCATCCGGAAGCCCCCCAGCGGCTGGTGGCCATTTTACAGGCCTTTGAGAAAGCGGGGCTGAATCCGGCGATTATCGAAGCAGAGCCCGC
>CAYXPO010000946.1:0-1882 GCA_964466925.1 uncultured Nitrospirales bacterium | reverse complement strand
ATCACTTCGCAGCCATGATCGTCGAGACCAAGCTTGTCCGCTTTCGTGGGCGGGTGGTAATCGAGGAAATAGGAGGCGAGCTGGTACGCATGGTGTTTGTAAGCGTCGTTCCGGGTCATCCAATACATGCGGGAGAGCGCCTGAAGGAGATCGCCCGCGACCTCGTGCGAATCGCTGGGTGTTTTCCCGGTTTCCGTATCAATATACGCCTGTTTCCAGATATCGTCCATGAGTTGCATCATGCGTTGGGACCACGGGCTGGGCCCCAGCCATTCCGTCAAGGGGATCAGTCCGTCCTTGATATATTCCGCCGCCCCGAAGATAAGGTCCGCCATCTTCGGCTGCTCCGTCCGGAACGTTTGCGTGGCGAAATCATAATCGTCGGGCAGGTGGTCCACCCGGTTGCACAAACGCTGTTCGGTCTCCAGAATCTGCGGCATCCGCCCGTCGAACAGCGCGCGGTCCGTCATGAACGCGGTGAGGGTCATGAACGGATAATTGTCCGCCGCGCAATCCTTCGCGTTCCAATAGGCGCCGCCTTTCAAATCGTGCGGCAACAACCCGGTCTTGGGATCGCTGAATTGAAGCCATCCTTGGCTGTAGCGCCAGCAAAATACCAGCGCTTTCCGGTTCAATTCGCCATTGTTCCGGGCCTGCTCCCAAACATCCCCCGCGGATGCCAGCGGCCCCGCCAGCATCACCAGAAAAAACACGGTGCTTTTTCGCATGATCCCTTTCCTTCTACCGGCGGTTCGAGTCCCAGTCACAGTCCCGGCACATCCAGGTGCGGCGCCCGCCCCAGCCAAACAAGAGGGGAAGCCCCAACAAAATAATCGTCATCACCAACCGCATTATGGGCGACGACGTGATTTCCTCGATGCGTTCCGACCCGCAATTCGGGCATTTCAACAGGTCCCCGTCCTCGTTGTACTCCGGCTGGAATTCTTCCACCTCCACCTCCGCGTCTTCCGGAAGCTCCATGGCGGGGGGATGTTCCAGCAGGGCGCGGGCGCGCGCGGCATCCCCCGGCAGTACCAACACCCGGGCACTGCGCGCAATGGCCGCGTAGCGGCCCGTCCAGGCGCGCTGCTGCGCGCCGGTGCTGGTGGCGCGTATGCCATTATTCTCCAAGTAGGCCTTGATGAATTCCGCTTCCAGCGCGCTTGAGCAGGTTTTGACCACCACCAGCTTTTCCGGCATTGACGTATTCCTTTTGGGCGTTTCCGGCCGTTCGGCGAACAGACTCCAGACATCACGCATATAGTGCCCCATCCGGGGTATCCGCCGCCAATATCACGTCCGCCCTTGATGATCGGGGCCCCTTCCGCCGGTGGCAACAGGGCAGGTTGCAGACCTGCCTTCCTCTGCGTGAGCAGCGTTTGAGGGCGCCGTCATCGTGAACCGGTTATCCTGGCGGGCATATCACGCGGCAATCCGGTTGTGTTTTCCTTGCCCCGGCGATAGAATGAATCCACGCCTGCTGTAATGCGGCGTTTGCGAAACCGCCCTTCGATGCGCCGGTTTGCGGAATGCCGGCCGTTTGCCCTGTGTGCCGTGTTTTCTGAAAAAAACAGGCGGTTTCGCGGTAGCCTGCAATGGGAGCGGATGCATGCTGTATGGAATTCTGATAACGTTGTGCGTGGCGCCTCTGGTTTCCCCGGCGGACACGGCGGATACTTGGTCCGGGCTGGGGGCGGTCCTCAAGGGGGCCCGTGTGGGAATGCCATTGCCGGAGTTTCTCGGGCGGCATCCAAAGGCGTACAACAGCGATCCGGCGGCCATGCGCAAGCCGGTGGACCCCGCCGCGGCGAATGTCAGTCTCGAGGAACAATTTAACAAAGACCCCTTCCTGGGGCTGTGGTGCCTGGCGAATTATGGGTTC
>CAYXPO010000945.1:0-1883 GCA_964466925.1 uncultured Nitrospirales bacterium | reverse complement strand
GCCGCGCCCAACGGCCTCCGCGCGGTGGATATCACCACGCGGCCCTATCCGGGATTCCCGACGGACTTGCAGGCCCAGACCATGACCATGCTATGCCGCGCGGAAGGCGTCAGCCGCATCAAGGAGACGGTGTTTGAAAACCGCTTCATGCAGGCGGCGGAATTGATACGGATGGGCGCGGACATCACGCTGGACGGCAACACGGCGATTGTGCGCGGTGTGCCCCGGTTGAGCGGCGCGCCGGTGATGGCGTCGGACTTGCGCGCGAGCGCCGCCCTGGTGATCGCCGGGTTAATGGCGGACCAGGGCGCCACGGCCATCTCGCGCGTGTATCATATTGACCGCGGTTATGAACAGATTGAAGAGCGCCTCGCGGCGCTGGGCGCCACGATTGAGCGTGTGCGCAATTGAACAAAGGACGGGAGTGCATGCGAGTATTTGAAATCACGGATGCGGCCGCGTACAACGCCGCCGAAGCGTATATCCGGGCGCGCAGTGAAGCGGCGGCGGATTCGGGCGCGCGGGAGAAAATCGAGGCGGCGCGCAGCATCGTGGAAGCGGTGCGCGCGCGCGGCGATGCGGCGGTTTCGGAATTCACCGAACGTTTCGACGGCGTGGCGTTGCCCCCGGGGCAATTCGAGGTGCCCCCGGAGGAACTGGCGGCGGCGGCGGAACAAGTGGACCCGGCGTTGCTGGCCATTTTACAGCGCGCGTATGAGAATGTGCGCCGGTTTCATGCCAAACACCTGCGGGAGTCCTGGGAGGAAAACTTTGAGGACGGCACCGTGCTGGGCCAACGCATCACCCCCATCGAGAGCGCGGGCGTGTACGTACCGGGCGGCAAGGCCTTCTATCCGTCATCCGTGCTGATGAATATCGCGCCAGCCCAAGTGGCGGGCGTAAAAGACATTATCATGGTATCGCCGCCTTCCTATCAGGGCGGCATCCACCCCGTGGTGCTGGCGGCCGCGAAACTGGCCGGGGCCACCCGGGTCTTCCGCGTGGGCGGCGCCCAGGCCGTGGCGGCGCTGGCGTATGGAACGGAAACCATTCCGGCGGTGTGCAAAATTACCGGACCGGGCAACACGTATGTGACGGCGGCAAAGGCGCTGGTGCGCAATGTGGTGGAAATTGACAGCGAAGCGGGCCCTTCGGAAGTGGTGGTGATTGCGGACGCCAACGCAAAACCCAAGTATGTGGCGGCCGAAATGCTGGCCCAGGCGGAACACGACGAAGAAGCGTCGTGCGTGCTTATCACCCCGTCCGCAAAACTGGCGGAAGCGGTGCGACAGCGTCTGGCGTCCGAGACGGCGTTGTTGCCGCGCAAGGACATCATCGCCCAATCACTGGAATCGTACGGCGTGATTATTGTGGTCCGAAATCTGGAAGAGGCCGTCGCCTTGACCAATCTGTATGCCCCGGAACACCTGAGCATCCAAACGGAGTTCCCGCAGAAGATTGCGAATAAAATCATGAACGCGGGCGCGATAATGCTGGGCGCCATGACACCGGTCGCGGCGGGCGATTACTACGCGGGGCCGAACCATATTCTGCCCACGCGCCGCCGCGCGCGGTTTTCGTCGCCGCTGACCGCCGAGGATTTCCGCAAGGTGAGCAGCATTTTGTATTACTCGAAGGAACGGCTCCAGCGCGACGCGGAGGACATCATCACGCTGGCGCGGGCGGAAGAGCTTCAGGCGCATGCCCGCTCGGTGGAGGTTCGGAGATGACGTATGCACGAAACTTGCTAAAGGAGGTGGAAGGCTATGTGCCGGGTGAACAACCCAAGGAATCCGGCGTCATCAAGCTCAACACCAATGAAAACCCCTACCCGCCTTCCCCGAAGGTGATGGACGCCTTGCGCGCGCTTCCGCCGGATGCCC
>CAYXPO010000944.1:0-1888 GCA_964466925.1 uncultured Nitrospirales bacterium | reverse complement strand
GCATCGGCCTCTCCGAACTCCTCCGCATCATCCAATTCTACAACTCCCCCGGCTATCACTACTGCATTGACGGCGAGGACGGCTTCTGCGCGGGTTGATTTTTTTACCACGAAATACATAGGAACTCCTGCCTGGAGGGCGTTTCTTTTTCACACCACAATTCGATCTCGCGGAACCGGTATCTGGGCAGTCAATCTTCCCACCCCGCAGGGGTGGTATATGAAGCCGTGGGCCGAGTCCCCGACACCTACGGATAACGTGTCCTGTCTATGTGTCCTCACCCCGTCAGGGGTGAAATGTGAATAGACCTTCTCATGGAAGCCGGGGTGTCGAGTCCCCGAGCCCCCCGGAAATGCCGCCCCTCACGCTAGATCAACGACCCCGAATGGGGTCGAACCAACTTTCTTGCCATGACATGTTCGACCCCGTCAGGGTCGGGGAAAAAGGGACACGATTACCACAGGTTTCACCTGCGGCTACTCACATTCGACTCCTTCGGAGTCTGGGGGAAGACGCATTTCACCGGACGTTTACGGAGTCCGTTGCCCTGCTGGCCCATCGTAGCCACTCCCTTTGCGCCTTGCCGCCTTGGCGTTAAAAAAACCTGTCCCCCCTCGCAGCACCCTTCGAAAGGGCGTTCCTTCCGTTCCACCGCATCTCCCGATCTGCACTCCACACTCCGCAATCGCCACTCCGCAATCCGCCCCCCCGGCGTTTCCCCCTGGCCCTGGTGTAAGGAGAGGAATAAAAAGCGGTAGCAAGCTACCGCACTCCATAGCCTTCTTGTTCCGCACTCCCTCCCCTTAGTGGGTCCCCATTTCCCGGTGGGACGCCTTTTCAGCAGGTAAATAACGCTTATACTCCTACTGAAAGATAGAATCTACTATTTGAAACGCTCATAAAGCTATAGCTTTTTGGCGTATTTCGTCATGGCTTCGGGGTTGAGTTCCACGCCCAGGCCGGGACGCTGCGGGAGCGCTATCGCACCGTCTTGGGGCAGGAAGGGTTCGGCGAGCATGGCGTCGCGCACCGCGGGACTCCAACTGGCGGGTTCGTAGGGGAATTCGAGGAGGGGGCAGTTGGGCACGCTGGCGGCGATATGCAGGTTGACGGCGAATCCCAGGCCGGTGGTCCAGGTGTGCGGGGAGAACAGCTTCCCTTGCGAATGGGCCATTTCGGCGACTTTTCGCGCCATGGCCACTCCGCCCGAGAGCGTGGCGTCCGGCTGGTAAATATCCAGGCAGTTTTTCCCCAGCAATATCTTGAATTCGTGTAGGCCCTGATTCATTTCACCGCCCGCGAGGCGCACGGGCGATTTTTGATGCAGCGCGGCCAATCCGTCGAAGTCGAACCGGTCCATCGGTTCCTCCAGCCAGTACACACCGAACCGGGCCACGGCGTTACTGTAGGCCAGGGCAGTGTCCACATCCCATTTCGGACCGAAGGGCGAGAGTGACCAACCCTGGTTGGCATCCACGAGAATGTTCATGGAATTGCCCACGGCGGCATGTACGGCCTCCATGGCGAGCACATCGTCCCGGTAGTCGTCATTGTGCGCCCGCAGCTTGAAATAGGTGAACCCGGCTTCACGCGCCGCGATGGCCTGCATCGGGCTGTGTTCGGCGGTATTGACTTCGCCGGTGCTGGCGTACACGGGCAGTTCGTCCACCGTGCCGCCCCACAGTTTGTAGAGGGGTTTTCCCGCGGCTTTTCCCACGAGGTCCCAGAGCGCCACTTCCGCCAGCCAGGGGCGTCCGCCCAGCATAAGGCCGAAGCGCGTGATGAGGTCCGCATAGACTTCCACGGCGGATGGATCGCCGCCCAGCAGGAACTCTCTGGGCGTACGGCATCCTGCACAACGAGCCTGCGGCGATCCGCGAGTTCCTGC
>CAYXPO010000943.1:967-1891 GCA_964466925.1 uncultured Nitrospirales bacterium | reverse complement strand
ATCATGCCCCGGATAAAAAACCGTGTCGGTCCGGACCATATGATCATACTGCTGCCACACCCAAGCCTTGGACGCAATCGACGGGTCATCCAGCATCTTTTTCAGGGTGGCATTAAAATTTTTCGGCAATGGAATTTTGGATAAATCCAGTTTGCGGGCGTCTTCAAGATAATCAGGGATTTGTTCCTCGCGCACGTACACGGGGCCATCATCGGCCAAACTTTTGGCCGGGATCTCGGCCACCAGCTGTTCGCCGTCAAACACCCGCATCAAAACGCCTTCCTTCACTTCTCCGATTTTGGCGGCATGCAGGTCCCATTTTTCAAAAATATCTTCGACGATCTTCTCTTTGCCTTTCCTGGCAATGATCAGCATGCGCTCCTGGGATTCGGACAACATGATTTCATACGGGATCATCCCGGTTTCACGCCGCGGCACCTTTGCCAAATCAATCTCAATTCCGCAGGACCCGCGCGAGGCGGTTTCACAGGTCGCACAGGTCAGACCCGCAGCACCCATGTCCTGCATCCCAACCACCGCATCGGTTTTCAAAAGTTCCAAACAGGCTTCCAGCAGCAGCTTTTCCATGAACGGATCCCCCACCTGCACCGCGGGCCGGTCCTCATGGCTTTCTTCCGTCAATTCGCGTGAGGCAAACGCCGCGCCGCCCAGTCCGTCCCGGCCGGTCGCCGCGCCGACATAATACACGGGATTGCCCGTGCCGCTGGCGCGCCCTTTGACAATTTCATCTTTGCGCATGATTCCAAGGCACATGGCATTGAGCAACGGGTTACCCTCATACGAGGCATTGAAATAAACTTCCCCGCCGATGGTCGGAACACCAATGCAGTTGCCGTAATGAGCGATGCCCGCCACCACCCCGCGGAATAATCGTTTCGATTGGGCTGAATCAAGCCGGCCGAA
>CAYXPO010000943.1:0-957 GCA_964466925.1 uncultured Nitrospirales bacterium | reverse complement strand
GGAATTCATCAGCAGAACGGGGCGCGCGCCCATGGTGAAAATATCGCGCAAGATTCCGCCCACGCCCGTGGCCGCACCCTGAAAAGGTTCGACGGCGGAAGGATGATTGTGACTTTCGATCTTGAAACAAACGGCGAGGCCGTCTCCGATGTCTACAATCCCCGCGTTTTCCTCTCCGGCCCGCACGAGCAGACTGGAGCCGTGCGTCGGAAAAGTCTTGAGTACCGGCTTTGAATTCTTGTAGGAACAGTGCTCACTCCACATCACGCTGAACATGCCCAGTTCCGTGAAATTGGGCTCGCGCCCGAGGATCTGAATGATCTTCTGGTATTCTTCTTTGGTGATGCCGTGCGCGGCAATCATTTCCGGAGTAATGACGGTAGGAACCTGTGCCGTGCTCATGCGAGTAAACTCTCCCAAATTTTCCGCCCGTCTTCGGAGGCCAGAACGGTCTCACTGGCACGTTCCGGATGAGGCATCATCCCGAGCACGTTGCGTTTTTTATTTAAAATACCGGCGATATGATCGCGCGAGCCGTTGGGATTGAACTCTTCGCCCACGACCCCGTCCGGCGAACAATAACGGAAAGCGATGCGCGATTCTTCCCGAAGCTCTTTGAGCGTCGCATCGTCGCAATAATAGTTCCCCTCTCCGTGGGCAATCGGAATACGGATCCTGTCGCCTGCTTTCATGCTGCGGCAAAAAGGATTTTGAGCATCCTCCACGCGTAGATAAACATGCTTGCAAACAAACGATAGGGTCTTGTTGCGCAGCATGGCGCCCGGCAGCAACCCGGCCTCCAGAAGGATCTGGAAGCCATTGCAAATTCCGATGACCAGCCGGCCTTCGCGGGCATGCTTGATGACTGCATCCATCGCCGGCGAGAAACGCGCAATGGCGCCCGTGCGTAGGTAATCGCCGTAGCTAAACCCGCCGGGGAGCACTACCAGGTCTGCT
>CAYXPO010000942.1:0-1892 GCA_964466925.1 uncultured Nitrospirales bacterium | reverse complement strand
GAAAGGCTGAAAACGCTGGGTGAGATCGCCGGAGAATGTATAGATATCGGCCGTCTGCTTGACTTGGCGTCTCTGGCGCCGGTACTGAAAACAACACCCGAGGCGGCCGCCCGGCCTCTGGGCAGCGTACGGGTCGCCGTGGCGAGGGACGAGGCGTTTTGCTTTGCATATCAGGAAAATCTGGATCTGCTGGCGGCGTTGGGATGCGAGCTTGCTTTTTTCAGCCCGATGCATGATACGGAACTTCCCGGCGACATCGGGGGGCTTTACCTGCCGGGCGGGTATCCCGAACTGCATCTCCCCGCTCTTTCGGGGAACACATCCATGCTGGGCAGCGTGCGCACCGCCGTTATGGGCGGCCTGCCGACAATTGCCGAGTGCGGCGGATTTTTATATCTTCATGATTCTCTGGACGGGGTTTCCCTGGCGGGTGTGATCCATGCCGGGGCGTATAAAACGAATCAGCTCCGACGTTTTGGATATGCGGTGCTGCGGGCGAAAGCGGACAACCTGCTTTGCGCGTCCGGGGAGGAGGTGCGCGTCCATGAATACCATTATTACGAAAGCGGAAGTTGCGGAAACGGCTTTGCGGCACGGAAGCCGGGTGGCGAGGCGCAGTGGGAGTGCATGCACGCGACCCATACCCTTTTCGCAGGATTTCCGCACCTGTATTTCCCCGCCAAACCGGAGATGGCGGCAAACTTTACGCGGAAAGCGGTGGAATATGCCGGAAAGAATTTATAATACAAATGAGGAAAAGACAATTTGACGATACTGATTTATGCGACGATAGGCATGTGCGCCGGATTTCTTCTGGATTTGCTGATCGGCGACCCGAAAGGCTGGCCGCACATGGTGCGCGGCATGGGAAAAATGATAAGCGCCCTTGAGAAAAGGCTGTATAGAATGAAAAATAAACGGGCGGCGGGAGGGGTGCTCGCGGCCGTTGTTCTTGCAGCCGCGGCTGGAATGCCTGCACTTCTGTTGTACTTTGCGTACGGTCTCTCGCCCTGGGCGTATACCGTGCTGGAAGCGCTTTTCTGCTGGCAGGCGCTTTCCGTAAAAAGCCTGAAGGCGGAAAGCCGGGCGGTATACGGCGTGCTTATGGAGAGAGATATTAAAAAGGCACGCCGGGCGGCGGGCATGATTGTCGGGCGGGATACGGATGCGCTGGATGGGGCTGGAATAGCCCGTGCAGCGGCGGAAACGGTGGCTGAAAACACGTCGGACGGCGCGGCCGCCCCCATATTCTATATGGCGCTGGGTGGAGCGCCGCTCGCCTGCGCATACAAGGCGGTGAACACTATGGATTCCATGATTGGTTATAAAAACGAGCAATATATTGACTTTGGGCGGTGCGCCGCCAGGTTGGATGACGCACTGAACTACCTACCCGCCCGGCTATGCGCGCTTTTAATGATCGCAGCCGCGGGGATATGCGGTCTGGACGCCAGGGGTGCCGCCCGCATATGGTGGCGGGACAAGCGCAAACATGCGAGCCCGAATTCCGCGCAGACCGAGGCTGTTATGGCGGGCGCGCTCGGCGTACGGCTCGGGGGAGATGCGTATTATTTCGGTAAGCTTTATAAAAAGCCCTTTATTGGAGACGATACGCGGCCGATCGAGCCGGAGGATATCCTAAAGGCGCATAAATTACTGTATGGGACGGCGTTTTTGATGATGTTATTTGCGCTGGCGATCAGGGGGTTGGTATATGCTGCCCTATGAACACGGCGGAGACGTATACGCGAACCCGGATATCCGGTTGGATTTCTCCATAAACGTGAATCCGCTGGGCATGCCCGATGCCGTCCGGGGCGCGGTTGTGGAGAATCTGAGGGAGTATGAACGGTACCCTGACCCGAATTGCCGAGGCCTGGTGCGGGCGATTG
>CAYXPO010000941.1:0-1892 GCA_964466925.1 uncultured Nitrospirales bacterium | reverse complement strand
GAAAGAAACTCGTCCACATTCATGGGATCATCATTCTCCACGGCGGGCGGCTTGGTTGTTCCCGTGCTTGCAACGGCATTGCTTTCCAAAATCACCCCCTATATAAAAGGCCCTATGCAGTACTTCCTTCAGTTTTCCTTTTCCTCCCACCCACAGTGGAATATGGCGTCGGCATATGACACCTTTGGCGGGAATAGGCCCGTCGTTCCGATGGCCGCTGTGATGACTGTCTTGCTTCTGACTAGCGTTATTTTTTGTGCTGTTCAGGGGCTCCGTCTGGATCAGCACGCAAGATTCAAGCAAAAAACAAACAAGACAACAGGCCGTCTGAACACCATGGATGAGCGTGCGGAAACGAGTTGTCTTGTGGGTATTGTCATGTTTCCCCTTGTTTCATTATGTTATTCGCCGTTTGTTGTTTCTGCGCAGCAGAACACCTTGACGATACACCTGCGGCTATTATGTGCATTAAGCATTCCCGCGGCGATATTGATTCCATGCGCTATAGAATCACTGCCCAGTAATAAGCTTAAATACGGTATTTTTGTCTGTCTCATTCCCTTTTTTGGATTGACTTCCCCCTTCTGGCAAGGATTTCCCGGCCCCCCCGAAGATGGAGGGAAACTCCATGAAGCCATGGTGAAGATAAAAGGACTTGTCCCGCGGAAGGCTGTGATTGTTGTGCCAGATATCACGACGGGGAATATGGTGAAAGCCCTTTGGGGTAATACGTATCTCCTGGAGTCGGCCCCCGGCCGCACAAAGAGAGAGGACCTCTATTACTGGTTTGTACGACTCGACGCCGAGGAATTCCAGCGCCTTCAATTGTTCAGGGAACAACAGGGACATCCCCCCCCCCGTTGGTGTTTTAGGACCTTGGATTCTGCTACGGGAAGACTTCTATCGCGATCTTCAGGAAAATTTAAGAATAGAGCAATCAAGCCTGTATGACTCGCTGCAAAATGATGGGGGAAAACTGCAACAACTCCAGGAAAAAACCGGGGACAAAATCCAATGAGCAATCATCTCCTCTGATAAATGCATATGATACCACATGAGAAAGCGAGGCATGTCTGCCGTAGGAGTACTATCACCGGGTTGGCAGATTAAATTGAAAATGGATAACCTTCGGCCAACGTTAATGCTTTGAGTCGTTGATAGTGGAGAAAAAGCACCGCAAAACACACATCAAGTGTCCCTGCTCAAAAAACACAACTCCGGGGTTCCGATTGTCTCGAAACCCCGGAAAGCTATCTACTCTGTCACTTAGTTCAAGTGTTAGAGATTATTTAAGGTCGGTGGGGATTCTCATCTTGTAGAAGGAGCGCCACACGAAGACGAGCGAGGCCGCGAAGAACAAAACGGCGGCCACAATGCTTACGCTGACCGGAAGCTCGATGGCCAGTTCCACCGCCAGCAGGCCGAACAGGGTCGTGAACTTGATGACCGGGTTCATGGCCACCGACGAGGTGTCCTTGAACGGGTCGCCCACCGTGTCCGCGATGACCGTGGCATCGTGCAGAGGCGTGCCCTTCTGCTTCAGCTCGTCCTCGACCATCTTCTTGGCGTTGTCCCAGGCGCCGCCGGCGTTGGCCATGAAGATGGCCTGGAACAGGCCGAACATGGCGATGGCGATCAGGTAGCCGACGAAGAAGTACGGCTCGAAGAAGGCGAAGGCCAGGGTGGCGAAGAACACGGCCAGGAAGATGTTGAACATGCCCTTCTGGGCGTAGATCGTGCAGATCTCCACGACCTTCTTGCTGTCCTCGACGGACGCCTTCTCCACGCCCTCGAGCTTGATGTTGGCCTTGATGAACTCCACCGCCCGGTAGGCGCCGGTGGTGACGGCCTGCGTGGAGGCGCCGGTGAACCAGTAGATGACCGCGCCGCCG
>CAYXPO010000940.1:0-1897 GCA_964466925.1 uncultured Nitrospirales bacterium | reverse complement strand
TAGTCGTTGGTGATGACCGGTTGCCGCTGGCGGATGGCTTCGCCCCAAAGCCCCGTGGTTTCCACGGGATATACCCGGGGTTTGGCGTCCATGGCGCATTCTTCCATGGCCTCGCGGGACCACGAGTACATGGTGAGCACGGATTCATCGTCATTGGTGAAGGCGAGGTAGCCCACCGTGCTGCGGGTCAGCGCGACGGCTTTCTCGAGGGTGAAATCGGTAAGCTGGGCAAGCGGATGGTCGGTCATGCGCCCCAGCGTCAGGAGGGCTTCGAGCCGCGCTTCCTCGAGGCGAAGCTGTTCCTCGGTTCGTTTCTCGAGCGATATGTCCTTGAGCACTGCTTCCGCCACTTTTTCTCCGGTCTCGGGGTCTTCCGCCACCAGCGCATCATACAGCGCCCATTTTTCCGTTCCTTTCAGCGTGAAAAAGTGGATGGGCAGGCGGTGGATGCTTCCTTGATTCCGCAAAATGTCAACAAGGCCGCGGTGGCTGTCCAGGGACAGGAAGAGGGACTGGATGGGTTTTCCAATGAGCGTATCGGGCGTACCCTCGAGTTCCAGGAGGTCCACCAATCCCTGATTGGCCATCAGCACGGCGCCGTTTTCCAACCGGTGCCGGAATATGCCGTCCTGGGTGAAGGCAATGAATCGCTTGAGCAATGCTTCCATACAAACACCCCCTTATGCCGGGGCCCTAATCCTTGAAAAGCTCTGCCGGATCGAAACCTCCGCGAAATAACACCATCCGGCAAAGACCTATTATCCTGCATTTCCCGATAATGAGCATAGTATAGTTATGGTTTTATTTCAACTTTATGGCGGCGAGCGCCTCGAGGCGGGCGGTGGCATGCACGACGATGGGATAGGGATAGGAAACGCCGGGATTGACTTTGGCGGAGCTTAAAACGCTGGCGGGGGCGTCCCAGGGGTGGTGAATCCACGGGTTGGGGAGTTTGGCGAGTTCCGGAATCCAACGCCGCACATAGCGCCCTTCGGGATCAAATTTCTGCCCTTGGAGAACGGGGTTGAAAATACGGAAATAGGGCGCGGCGTCCGCACCGCAGCCCGCCACCCATTGCCAGCCGAAGGTGTTATTGGCGAGATCGGCGTCCACCAGGGTGTCCCAGAACCATTGCGTGCCGGCCTGCCAGGAGAGCAGCAAATCCTTGACGAGAAACGAACCCACGATCATGCGGACGCGGTTGTGCATCCAGCCGGTGGCCCATAATTCCCGCATGCCGGCATCCACGATGGGGTAGCCGGTCTTTCCTTTTTGCCACGCCGTGAGCGCGGCCGGGTTTTCGCGCCAGGGGAAGGAGGCAAACTCGGCGCGCAGGGGGGCTTCGGGGGTGTGCGGGTAATGGAAGAGCAGGTGATGGGCGAATTCGCGCCAGACCAGTTGCCGAAGATAGGCTTCCTCGCCGCGCACAAGACCGGCGTGCGCATTGAAGGCGGCCTGGTCTGAAACCGCGTTCCAAACCGCATGGGGGCTAATCTCGCCGAAATGCAGATGAGGGGAGAGGCGCGAGGTGTCTGCTTGACCGGGAAATTCCCGGCCTTCGGGATACAAATGCAGCTTCTTTTTGACAAATGCGGTCAATCGTTTGTGCGCGCCCGGCTCCCCCGGCGTCCATGCCGTTGGGAACCCCGCCGCCCAATTTTTTCTTGGTTCCAGCGCGAGGGAATCCAAGGGCAGAGAATCCGGCCATCGCTTGGGCGACGGGAATTTCCCGGGGGCGGTCCAGGGCGGCACAGGGTGATACGTGCGCGCCGCGGCGCGCCAAAAAGGCGTGAATACTTGAAAGGGCCTTCCCTGTTGATTGTGAAAATGCTCCGGTTCCAGCAGCAGGGTTCCATTGAACATTTCAACGGAAACCGGCTCCCTGTGGAGCATGGCG
>CAYXPO010000939.1:0-1900 GCA_964466925.1 uncultured Nitrospirales bacterium | reverse complement strand
AATTGCGGATCATGAGGACCCACTCTGCCGCCGCCCATATGTGCTGGCCATCCCCCATGCACCCGCCGCGCGTCCGCGGATGAACGGCTTCCGGCCATTGGCCGGTGGGAGAGGCGAAAAAGGCAATCGCATTCATCAGATTAAAGAAACGCGCATCGGAGGCGCGCAACAAGACCTGCGCAAGATGAAGCGTCAAGTAAGGGTTGATGCCTGAATGGCTGATCTGGTGATAAAATCCGCCTTGTTCCAGACAAGTTTTCAGTAAGTATTCGACCGTATTGAGGAGCCTCGGATCCCGCGGCGCAAATAATTGGAGCGGGTATCCTGCCACAATGGAACCAATGGCCCCGGCATCCATTCGCCGGTGCGGCGAGGCAGGCATGCAATTTTCCGTCTTCATCGCAGGGGCTTTCGACAAGCTTTTTTCAATGCAATGCATCAGACCGGAGGCCTCCGTTAAAAATTCGGAGGCGGTTTTATGATCGTGATATTGCTCCGCGAGGAAGGCCGCGGCATGCAAGCCGGCAACCCCCCAGAAATCATCCCAGTAATAGCAATCATTGGGCCCTAAATGCTCGGCGCTGAAACCCACCGGCAGCAGGCCTTGTGCGGGCCCTTTTTGAGTGGTCCTCTTTTTCTGAATCCATTTCGCGCCCCGGTAAATGCATGCCTTCCATTCATCCTTGGGTCGTTTGCCCGTCATTTCGCAGTAACGCCGGAGGATCCAAAGCACTTCCCCGTTGGAATCCCATTCCCCTTCCTGTGAGAGAAAATAACCAAACGGCGTCTGCCGCAACGGAAACCGGTCAATCGTTTTTTCCGCCCGTTGTTCCATCCCCGCGCATAAGAGGGCATGCAGGATAAAAGCGGCATCCCGAAACCAAAACCGTTTATAGGTATAGGGGCCCGGATAGACGTCCTCCGGCGAATGAAGGATCAAAGAACGGATGGCAGCATCGTAGAGAAATTGAAATTGCTTGTCCGGGATGTTCAACCGGCAAACGGACTGAAGGGCGTCGTCCCATTTCGCTGCCACGGAAGCGTGCCGAATGACTGAAGGTTTTTTATCGGCATCTTTTTTTAAGGGTATGCTCATGGCAACTTCCCGGCGTTCGCCTGGCGTCAATTCGAACAGAGCGGCCGCGGTGGCCATTCCCACATGACACTCGACGCCGCCCTCTTGAGAAGCCGACGGCAGCACGCCAAATACGTCTCCCTGCGCATAATCGGAATAATTGAACCGTTCGGGCTCGACGCCAAAATACAAAAAATAGTGGCCGTTAATTTCCCATGCGCATCGTTCGCGGTGGAATAAAATCTTATGAATGAAAACGACGCCCTCGGGATTATACGGCCGGAGGGAAATCGCCAGCCATCCGGCCGTTGAGGAAAAGGCGGCGGTGTTTATTTGGCAAACGACCGTCCCGGAATCTTCATAAGATTCAACCCAGGAGGTAAGCATTTTGGTGCCGTTCTGAGCGATGGTCCTTATCCGGGGATTCCCTTCAAGAAGCCAATCCTGTTGAACGGCATCTAAATGAGAAGGGATTAAATGATTTCCGTGAGCATCGATGATCCAGCAATCAATCGACCAACCGTCAAAAAAAGGGGTCACCAGCCCCCGGGGGTCGACGATCGACAATACATTGTGATCGGGAACGCCGGCGGCGGTCCAATTCCGGTGAGTGAGATTCAGATGGGTCAAGTTAAAGGAGCGCGGGATAAATGACTCACTTCCGGGATCAAATTGGCGCTCGACCCAGTACGGCCATATCCAGTCCATATTGTGCTGAATGGCCTGACTGTTGATGAGTCCGCGAGCATGCATCACAGCGCCCGCGCGCATCAACTCTTTGGGCGCCGTTAACTCGGACGGTTGGGCAAATCGCCCCAACTGAGT
>CAYXPO010000938.1:0-1901 GCA_964466925.1 uncultured Nitrospirales bacterium | reverse complement strand
TGTACTGGCGCGCTGGATATATTCCGAGGCGCGCTGCGTATTCTCTTGTTGCAGGTAGATCAGGGCCAATTGCTCCGCAGACTCCCCGGCATGGGGCCCGTTTCCGTTCGCGATGCGATCAAACTCCGCCATGGCTTCGGTGTCCAGATTATTGGCCTCCAGGCACAAAGCATAAAAAAACTGGGCGTCGGGGCTGGCGTCTTTGGCCGATTTGATAGTGCGGAAGAGCGAAAGGGCTTCTTCCAAATTGCCGCCGGCCATTTGCAGCAGGGCGAGCCGCATTTGGGCGGCGGTGGAAAGGCTGGTCTGTTGTTTCAAGGCCGTGGCGAGGGTGGCGGCGGCTTCTTTGATGTCGCCGCCGAGGGACAGGGTCATGCCCAAGGCGGCGGCGGTATCGCCGTTATCCGGCATGAGTTGTGCCGCACGTTCGAGGGCCTCGATGGCGCCGGAATAGTCGCCTTGGAGGGCGAGGGAAACGCCGAGCATGCGGTGGGTTGGGGCATGCCTGGGGTCGAGGGCGACGGCTTTTTGCAGGGCCTCGGTCTGGCCGGGCAGGTCGTTGATGGCGCCCAAGGCCAGGGCCAGCATATACCAGGCGCGATGATTTTCCGCGTGATGTTCCACGAGCCGCCGCAAGGCGGCGATAAGGGCGTTGTGCCCCTGTTCTTTTTCAATTTTTCCGGCGGCGAGCACCGCGAACCAGGCGGCCTCTTCATTCTTGGGGTCCTGTTTCGAAGCGTTCTCAAATGAAATAGCGGCATTGTCGAATTGATGATTTTGCCATTGGAGCTTGCCGAGGGCCAGGAAAGCCTCGACATTTTCCGGGTGCCGTTCCGCGTATTTTTGGAGTGCGGCGATGGCGCCCAGGGGATTGCTGGCCGCCATTTTTTGGGCTTGGGCGATGGGGTCTTGAACAAGGTAATACAACAGCCCGCCCGCGCCCGCAACGATCAGGAAAACGAGCATGCCGGCGCCCATGAGGGGCAGCCAGCGGCGGGAGGGGCGGCTCGTTTCCGGCGGTTGTTCTTCCGCAACTTTCTGCCCGGTGAGCAGGTTGGTGCCGCAGCGCACACAGATGATATCGCCCTCCTGCACGGGGCTTTTGCAGGCGGGGCATTGGTGACGCGGCGCGGAACGCCCGCTTGTGCTTCCCGCCTGCGGCGGCCGTGTATGGAGCGGCCCTCCGCAATGCGGGCATGCGGCAAGCTTCGGGTCGGTCAATTTGCCACAATAGGGGCAGTTTGTCATGTTTGCCACGGCGGTTACCTCACCGTTGTGTGCTTCCCAGGCGGCACATCAGCTTTCGTGCTCCGGCAATTCCGTGCCACAGGCCTTGCACGCGGTCTCGCTCAGCAGATTGCGTTTGCCGCACTTGGGGCAGCGTTTCAAAAATAACGATGGCACGCTAATCAACGTGACCACCGCAATAATACTTATCATGACGGCCAGGTACAACGTTTTCACGGATGGTCCCAGAACCTCCCTGGTTGTCGAGCCTCCGGAATACTCGCTGCCATGGGGTTATTCCTTCCCCCCCCTCGGCGGCGCGTTCCGGAGTTCCCGGTAATCCGGTTTATAGGCGGATTTGCCTTCGTTGGCGAATTGCCGCTTTTTCGGCTTGTATTTGATGCGCAAGGGGCGGTAACGCCATACAAGGAGGATGATGATGCAGACGGCGGCAATTTCCACATACAGGACCCATAAGGGGTTGTAGGCTTCTTTATTCCAAAACTGCACGAGGGGGATGGCCCAATCCGGGGCATCTATGGGTTTACCGTCCTCCTGCAGCGCTTTCATGGAGGAGTTTTCCGCGAACCAACGGGTCACCGCCACGCCGATATAGAAGGCGCAGTGCATCAGGCCCAGGTAAATGCACGTTTCGAGGGTGTAGAAGATGATGG
>CAYXPO010000937.1:0-1903 GCA_964466925.1 uncultured Nitrospirales bacterium | reverse complement strand
CCATCCCGTTTGCCATGTTGTGAAATCACATATTGGCCGCGCGTGGGTCCGGTGCCGTTCAATACATACACATAGCCGGTTTCCCCCACCTTCGTGTCCATGATGGCCTGCCGAATGCTGTTCGTGCTTTCCTGCGGAACGCCCACAAACAACATGCCCGACACATTCCCCGCCGCGTCCCGAATCGGTTCATACACTGTCATGTGCCACGCACCCGCCAGGTATTCGCGCCCCTGGTAAGTCCGGCCCGCCAACACCGTCTTGATGAGCGCATTCTCCTTGCCATCCGGTTCCTCGGCGGGAATATAGGTCCCCACCGCCCGCACCCCTTCCTTCGTCATCACATTCGTGCACACGCACAGCATGTCCCCCGCGGGATTCATCCGCTGGAAAATCGTGCACAGCCCGCCCGCCAACTCCTTCACTTGATCCACCACGGCGGACACCACTTTTGCATCCTTGTTTTGCCCCAGCCATTCGGTCCCCGCCAGACACTGTGGCAAGGAAACCGTGCGTACCTCGCCGTTCAATTGATTCTTCGCCTCCCACGACACCTGTTCCGTGCCCCAACTCAGCCCTCCCGCTTCCTTCAGAATCCTTTGGGCCGCCTTGAGATTGTTGCCGGCCTCCCGTTGGATCACTTCCTCCTGAGCCTGGCACAACTCATACACGCCCTTGCCAATATGGTCCAAATCCACATTCACCAGCGTCCGGCATTCCTCCATCAAGGCTATCTTCATCTGCCGGTTTTGATAGAGGACTACACAGCACACCACCAGGATGACCGCCACTGTCAAGCTGATCCCCGTGCCCACAAGACGCCCACGCAACGTAAAACCATGACGAATACCCATACTTCCTCCTAACTGTGCAATGCACCTAAACACCTCAATACGCACCAGTTGTTCGATTCGTGAGATACACCTCATATTCACGAATACCCCGTATTATATACGCTACTTTATTGAATTTCAAGTAATTTATAGTAAATACCGTACAAAATTGAACAAAATACTACGAAATATGTTATTTCCATTTTATACCAAATGTATTGGCCCCGAATTTGCCGCAAGATACCCGCAAAATTCACCCTGCCACGGACTATCGCACTGCCCTCCTGACCTCAACGAAACAGGCAGTGCAGTGAATCTTTCGGATTATTATGCTCTATTCATGTGATTTTTCTTAACCTGATGGAAAATCACCCAAGCTGTGGCACCCGTTCAGGCATTTGTGCATAAAAAGTGAAAAAACTCGTAGAGTATGATAAAATCCATGCAAATCGCTTCACCGTTGGCAATGTACATACATCCGCAAAAAACGCTTGAACCTTTGTGTTTGGCACAGAAGCGGCTTCAAGAGGTGTTGGATGTATGTGAAGTTTATTATTGACAGCGAGTCTCATTATCATCTAAGCGCGGGAGAATAGAATGCGAACTCTGGGGACACGGTTCTTATGGCCGTTTGGTACACTTGCCATTCTTTTTGCCTTTTTTGTCCTGTATCGAAATTATAGTGCCAGCCAAGACCATGCCATTGCCTTGATTCAACAACAGGTCAGCTTGGCCATGCAGTTTGATTTGGCGATTCGCCATTATGCCGGAGAAAAAATCCGTCCGGCCATGGAACGCTTCCTGGACAAAGACGGCTTTATGCCCGAGACCATGTCCACCTCCTTCATCTCCCGCAGCATTTTTGAAGAAGTGCGGAAGCAATTTCCGGAATACATCATTCGTTTCGCCTCGGACAATCCCCGCAACCCCATCAATGCCGCCACGCCGGATGAGCTTCGATTGATTAATTATTTCCGGGAAAATAGACAGATTCCCCAACGCACGGAAATGATCACATCTTGAGAGTACCGTATTCACGGGCTAGTTGCCTTCGGTCTGTTCGGATTTAA
>CAYXPO010000936.1:0-1909 GCA_964466925.1 uncultured Nitrospirales bacterium | reverse complement strand
GAGGCGGCGCAGAGCGCGGTCATCACCGCGAAGGTTAATCCGCCGGCGGCGGGAACCCCCGCGCTCACTTTGAGCAGGACAGGTGTTGAAACCGCGTCATCGGTGCCGCTGTCATGCACGCGCACACTGTACCAGCCGGTGTCCGATGAGTCCAGGGCATCAATTTCCCATACCGGGTCCATGGGGGGATCGGCCTTCATGGATTTTGTTTGAACATCTTCCACCAGCCATTCATACGTCAGAGGCGGTTTGCCGCCGGCCGCGCCCACCGCCTCGAAGCGGATGGCATCGCCGCGGGTGCGCAGGATCGCTTCCGCGGTAACTTCCTGATGGTCCACCAGGATGCGCGGAGCGGTGATGTGATCAAACACTTCCAGCGTCAACGGTCCAATATCGTACCGTCCGCCCTCATCCATGATCCGGCACATATAGGTTCCGGCGCTGTCGGGGGTCACGGGATCAAGCACAAACGCATCGAAGGTGAATAATTCCGCACTCGACTGTCCCTCCGGCCCCACCGGTGCGCCATTATGCATCCACTGGTAGGTCCGCGCGCCGCAGCCAAAGCGGGTGGTAATCGTGAACGGCCATCCATGGTCATTTTTATACGCGACGCCGCCGCCGGACAGGGCCTCCACCTGGATGCCCTTCGTCACGGTCAACGCCACCGGTTCGGTATAGTGAAGGCCGCGTTCATCGGCGATCTGGCAGATATATTCGCCGATGTCCTCCAGGGTCACCGTTGCAATTTCAAAGGAATTGAAGGTAAACACATTTTCTTCCGAGGTCGCGGGCAACCCCACGGGCGTCCCATCCCGAAGCCACTGGTAGGTGCGCGGGCCGCGTCCATATTCCGTGGTTACGGAGAACTCGGCCGGGCCGGTTCCTTCACAGAACACGCCTCCGCCCGCAACATTCACAATATCCAGCAGGTGCCCCACAATCAGATTGGCTTCGCGCGACACCACCGGGCCGGTGTTGGTCGTGGCCAGATTGCTCACGGCGCAAGTATAGAACCCTTCATCCTTTTGAATGGCGTGTTGAATCGTATGGATGCTGGATTCCGCGCCCGGAATTTCATTCACCACCTGGGTCATCGGATTCTTATACCGCCATTGATACGACACCGGGTCTTGCGGATCGAATTCCACCAACACGCCCATGTTCACCGTCTCGCCAATTTGCACGGTGGGCGGGCAGGCCGGGTCCACCACAATGCGCGGCAGATTCCGCACCGTCAATGTGGCGGGCGTCGAGGTTACGTTGCCGCCCGGCCCGGTTATCGTCACCTTGTAGGCGCCTTCGTCCTCTTCCCGGGCTTTCTTTATTTCAAGCTTGGTGGACAACGCGGTCGGATTCGCCACGGGACTGATTGCCACGTTGTTCTTATACCACTGGTATGACAAATCGGCCAACAAACCCGCTGTTATCGGAACCACCTTGAATTCGACATCGTCCAGCGGGTTGACCAGCTTGGAAAGCGGCTGGCTGATAATTCCCGGATCGCCCACCGACAACACGGCCGTATTCGAGAGGACCCCGCCTCCCAGTCCCGACGTGTCATCATACGGTTTGCTCACATTCGCGATACGGCACCGGTAATGGCCCGCATGACTTGCCAGAAGGGGCGTAAAATACACAATACTGTCCGTCGCGCCCGGCACCAGTTCCCAGACATCATCATTATGATCGCGCTCCCAGCGGTATTGGAGGGTGGTGCCCACGGCCACGATATACATGGATACGCTGGAATTCAACGGGGCCACGACATCCTCCGGGTGCTTCACGATCTGCGGAACATCGTTCACCGTCAACATGGCGGGCGCGGATTCCGCCGTGCTCACCGGATTGGTCACGCGGCAGCGGTATTCGCCTTCATTCGCCTCTTGTACGCCCGCGGGAATCAGGT
>CAYXPO010000935.1:1488-1912 GCA_964466925.1 uncultured Nitrospirales bacterium | reverse complement strand
CGGGTCGTTCGCCCCCGTGCCACAGGCCAAGGCTATCCGCGCGCCATCGGGGGACAAGGCCCAGCAACCTACTCTATTTCCGTATTCAAACCGGTTCAACAACGTCCCGTCCGCCACATCCCATACATACACATCGTCAAACCCGCCTATCAGCGCACGGCGGGAATCCCCGGAAAACATGATATCTTCCGACCCATAGGAATACGCGGTCCCCGGAGGGTCTAACCGCTGCACTTCCGCGCCGGTCATCGTATTGACTATCGCCGCATATTGCATGTCCGGCTGCTGAAGGCACAACGCCCGCGACAAATCCCCATTGAAGTCCATCGCTTCCAACCCGGGCAGGGCCAATGTACGAAGCAACGCGCCGGTTTGTGCATTCAAGAATCGAAGCGTGCACGAACGCGTCCCGCCGTAATCCCCC
>CAYXPO010000935.1:0-1478 GCA_964466925.1 uncultured Nitrospirales bacterium | reverse complement strand
ACGCGGAGGCGGGCTGGGAGAGTCTGCGTCGGATCAAGCGTGGGGAGCGGTTCCCCCGTCGCGGCATTCCACAACCGGCACACCCCGGTGTTCGACCATCCCCCCACCCCCACGATGGTCCCGTCCGGCGAATACACCGCGGTCTGCGCATTCACGGCATTGTCAAACGCGCGGATATGCGCCCCCGTTTGCGCGCTCCATAAATCCGCCCGTTTCCCCAAAGCGGTGAACAGTTTCGTGCCATCCGCCGAATAGAGTACCCGCGCGGTATCCGTATTAAAGCCCCCGGGAAGGTCCACCCGGAAGGAAGCGCCGGGCGCCGCCGTCTCCGTGTTGTATTGAATTACCTGCATTTGCGCTTCCGATTCGTGATACACCGCCACCGCCGCCGTAACATTGTCCGGAGCAAAGGCTATGAAAACACCCTCCGCCTCCATCAACGCGGCCGGATGCCGGGCAAATGACGCCACATCGAACACATCCACGATGCCGGTATTCGCCAGCAGGTTCCGGTACCCCGAAGTGGTTTCAACCAGGTTGAACGCCGTCACGGTGCGTTGACCGTCCGGTGAAAGGGCGCTTACCACATCGCTCACCGTTTTTTCATTGCTTCCCAGCAAGCGATCGGAAAGCGGCAGCGTCCCATAATAAACACGCTTTTGCGCATCCACGGGCGTATGCCCGTCAAAGATTACCTTCGCCCCATCCGGCGTGAAGAGAATCGAGTTCGCGCTGTAAAACGTTTTATCCGCCTGCACGCCCGACGCCGCGTCCCACACCGTGGTGATTTGAACATCCCAGGTCGTGCTCCACCCCTGATGCCGGTAATTCGAACTCACATACACTTGCGTTCCGTCCGGCGTCAGGGTTGCGCTTATCACATAGTTAAACGTATTGTAGTCCTCCGGGCGATTCGGCGGCGTTATGGTGGCCTGCGGGGTGAGGGAAGCCGTGTCCCATATCCGCAACGCACTGTCGCATACCGTGACGAACCGGGACCCGTCCGGGCTGAACGACCCTTGCTTCACCTCGCGCTTGTCCTCATGCATCAGCGTATGCAACAACGCGCCCGATGCCGCATCCCAAATCGCAATCGTCCCGACAGGGTCCGTATACACGGATTGTTTGTGATGATTGCATGTGAGTATCTTCGCCCCATTCTCAAAAAACGCCACGTCATTCACCCGATCCCCCACGGTGAATGTTCGAAGGACCGAGCCCGTTGCCGCATCCCAAAGAACCGCCTGACCCGTTTTCGTCCCATCCGGCTGTATGGTCTGGCCTCCCGTAAGCACCCGCGCACCGTCCGGAGAATACGCAATGGACGTCATGGCGCCCGTCGTGCCCGCGAACACCTTCACGGTTGCTCCCGTGTCACTTCGGATGATTCTCACCAAGGACGACGCACAGGCCACCGCCACGTTGGCGCCGTCCGGAGAAAACGCCACATCCGCGATTTTTTGTCCACCCAGCACCTG
>CAYXPO010000934.1:0-1922 GCA_964466925.1 uncultured Nitrospirales bacterium | reverse complement strand
GCGCACATAGAGGCTGAAGGAGGAATCCTTGGGGGCATGGTTTATTTTTAACAAGAAATGGTGTTTTCCATTCGCCAACGGCGCGGTGAACCAGGCCCAGAACTCTTTTTGAGGCGCGCCGGTGGCGCTGAAGGCGCCTTCCGTGCGCGAGGGGGTCACCGGCACTTCCGCGCCGTTGATTTGAAGCGTGGCTTGGCTGGCGGCCACGCCGGGGTGACCTTCGTTTAACACGCACAACTCCGCACGCGCGGCATCCTCCACGGTTACATCGCCTTCCCAGAAAGCAGCCTGTTCGTTGGTTGGGCCCGATTGCTCTGCCGCGGATCGGTCTATTTTCCAGTTTACTACCGGCTTGGCGGGTTGTGGGGTGACGGTCACGGACTCGCCGGAACGCGGAATCACTTCGACCATGAGGGTTTCGTAGGGGCCAAGGGCTATCGCCTGGGCGGAGGCGCCCGGTTCCAGGGATTGCAGCACGGCCCGGCGCGGATATAACATTTGACAGGTTCGCGCGGACGTCAAGGGTATCCCGTTGGGGCTTGCAGGCAAGGCGAGGGCCGTTTCTTCGATCCAGGGATTGCGCAGGCAATACACTTCGCGCTCCGGACTCCGGAATGCATAGCCGTAGGCCTGGCGTTTTTCGGGATCGCCTCCAATGGGCATGGGTTCCTGACGAAACTCGCGGTTGGCGCGCGCCCAGCGCATGAGATCGGCGAAAAACCGCCATTTCTCCGGGTCCATGAATTTCGGATGGATGTAACACGAAACAAACCACCGTCCGCGTCCGATGGCCATTACCGCGTGATTCTGAAACGTACCGGGACATTGCATGATAATGTCAAAGCACTGCAATGCGGCGCTGGGCATCAGGAAGGCGTTGCGTCCTTTCAGGTTCTCGATGTCCCGCGCCGTGGTCAGCGATTCCATCCAGTCCGGACAGGGACACCGCCCCCTCGGGCAGTCGTCGCCAAACGGGCCGATGATGAACGGCACGTGCATCAGCCACCAGGGACTTGGGTTGTAACCGAAGCAGGTGGGTTCCATGGCAATGTCCGGATGCTTTTCCCGCAATGCGTCAAACACGTCCATCAATCCTTCCGCAATGGGCAGCCAGGATTCCTGGCCCGTTTTATGGCCATGCGTGTCCACACTGCACTGCGGAATGAACCCGTCGAATTTCATGTGCGCGAGATGACCGTTGGCCGCGTGTTTCAATACCGCTTCTTTGAAGGCCGTTTGATATTTTCCGCCTTTGGCCAGGCAGGCGGTGAGACCCAAAGTCGGATGCGGCATCACTTCATAGCCGGATGACTTCAGCCAATTATTATCCAAGGCGAAGGCATACATGCTGCTGGGTGAAATCCACAACCCCACATGACTGCCCATACTCTCCAAGGCGCCGCGGAGGGGAGCGAACCCTTGCGGGAATTGTTTGGCATCCATTTCCCACACACTGTGGGTATTTGACCAGCCCGCGTCCAAGGCATACGAATCAAAGAAGAACCCGGTGGGATCGTACAATCCTTTTTTCAGTTCCGCGATATTGTTCAGCACGAATTGCTCCGAAGACGGCACGGGGGCGGTCCACCAGTCATTGTAGTGAACATGCATGTCCCTGGGTTTCACGCGCACCGTGTCCAGATAACGGATAAAAGCGCGCCGCAGGGCTTCGCCGCCCGCTGCATCCTCGTCCGCCTCGCTGGCCGCGCCAAACACCGCCGCGGGCAGTTCCACCCATTGATCGGTCACGCGGGTATAGGCGTGCTGGGCAAGATGGAAGGTGTTCCTGTCCGCCTGACACCACGCGGAAGGATGTTCGATTCCCGCGAAGACGTTGCCGCCGAAAATGGGTGAAGAGACCAATTCCGGGGCGGTGGTCCGGAATGACTGCCCTTCCACCTTCAGTTCCAGCAGCCCGGTGC